>NZ_JBEYHA010000017.1:0-127059 GCF_040635075.1 Nocardiopsis sp. NPDC007018 | reverse complement strand
ACGATCCTCGGCCGTTCGTATGGACCAAGACGGCCGAGGAGATCTTCGAGACCATCGCCGCATATCTTCATCGAATTAACGACTCAGAACACTAGCTGCGCATCACACGAGGGGGGAGGCACGGAGCACCGTGCCTCCCCCCTCGCGCTCCGGGTCAGCGGTCCAGGACGTTCGTCAGGTCCAGCTCCAACTCCAGCGGAACGGAGGTCCTGAGGGACTTCCGGTGGATGGTCGGCCTGCCGTAGTCGCCTGAGGGGCTGGCCGGGTCCTTCTCGTACTCGTAGACCACCGCGTCGTTGCCGTCCTGCTCGACGCGCCAGTAGAAGCGCACTCCGGCTCGGGCGTAGAGCTCGGGCTTGCGTTCGCGGTCCCGTACCTCCGACTCCTTGGAGACCACCTCGACCGCCAGCTCCACCGCCTCGGGCGGGAACCAGGTCTGTTCCAGCTCCCGGAACGCGTCCGTACGGACCAGCATGAGGTCCGGTTCCGGCCGCTGCCGTTCGGAGAGTCTGACGGTGAACTCCCTCGCGACCCGCAGCCCGGTGGGCACACACCGGTCGAGTTCGCGTTCCAACAGTTTGAGTACGAGCATGTGGAACAGCTTCTGGGGGCTCACCAGCACCAGGTTTCCGTCGATGAGTTCGGTGTGCGGCGGAAGATCCGGGATACGGTCGAGGTCGTCAGCCGTGAAGCCGTCCTGCGGTGGCATGGGGAGGACCACGGTGTCCTCGAACTCTGGCGCTTGTTGCTCGGCCACTGTCGGAGCGGACATGTGACTGCCTTCGGTCGTCGGATCGTTCTTGTCGCTCACAGTAGCCATCCCCGCCGTCCCTGGTGTCGCTTTTCGCGATGGTTCCTACCCAGAGGATGCACCAGGACCCGGGGAGGCGGTCGCCCACGGGCCCGGGACACGCCCGGTCCCTCGCGGCGCGCGTCGTGACGGGTATCCCCGGGGGTCGGGCGGCCATACTGGCGGGACCGTCACCGAGGAGGGCGCCGGATGCGCGACGTGGTCTATTCGATGGGTGTGTCCTTGGATGGCTACGTCGTCGGGCCGGACGGCTCCTTCGACTGGTCGGTACCGGACGAGGAGGTCTTCGCCCTCGCCACCGACGAGGTGCGCCGGGTCGGCGTCTACCTGTTGGGGCGGCGCCTCTACGAGACGATGGCCTACTGGGAGACCGTCGACCAGAATCCGGCACACGACCACTCGACGGTCGGGTTCGCCCGGATCTGGCGGGCGCTCCCGAAGGTGGTGTTCTCCTCCACGCTGAGCGAGGTGCGGGGCAACACCCGCCTGGCGTCCGGAAGTTTGGCGGAGGAGATCGCGCGCCTGCGGGCCGAGCCGGGCGAGGGCGACATCGCGGTCGGCGGCGCGACCCTGGCCGCCCAGGCGGCCGACCTGGGGCTGGTCGACGAGTTCCGGCTCCGGGTCTATCCGGTGCTGGTGGGCGGCGGCGTCCCCTTCTTTCCCCGGGGTGAGCGCCGACAGGACCTACGCCTCGTCGAGTCCCGGACCGTCGGCGGCCGGGTCGGCGGCGAGATCGTCTACCTCCGCTACCGGGTGGAACGCTGACCGGTGCGGGCCGGTGGCCCGACGCCCCGCCGGACCGTCACCGGCGGGGCGTTCGGTGCCTAGCCGCGTTCGAAGTGGCGGCGGCGTTCGAGGTCGGTGACCGTGGCGGAGAAGGCCGCGAGTTCGGCGCGGCCCGCCGCCGCCTGGTTGCGCACCACCTCCGGGCCGAAGCAGGCCAGCGCGATCTCACTGTCCTCCCAGGCCCGGACGGCCTCCTCCAGGGAGCCGGGCAGGCGGGCGGCACCGCTGGCCGAGGCGTCCCCCACCGTGGGTTCGGGCAGGGGCAGCGCCCGGTCGATGCCGTACAGGCCCGCCGCGACGATGCCCGCCACGGTCAGGTACGGGTTGGCGTCCCCGCCCGGCACCCGGAACTCGATCCGCGCGGACGCGCCCGACCCGATCACCCGCACCGGGCACGTGCGGTTGTCCAACCCCCAGGTGATGGTGTTCGGCGCGTAGGCCTGCGGTGACAGGCGCTTGTACGAGTTGACGTTGGGCGCGTGGAGCAGGGCGAAGTCACGGGCGCAGGCCAGCTGCCCGGCCACGAAGTGCTCCATGTGCCGGGACATGCCGTACCGGCCCGTGCCGTCGTCGGCGAAGACCGGGTGACCGCTCTCGTCGCGTAGCGACAGGTGCACGTGGCAGGAGTTGCCCTCGCCGCCGTCGTACTTGGCCATGAAGGTCAGCGCGACCCCCGCCTGCGCCGCCAGAGCCCTGGCCCCCGCCTTGTACACGACGTGGTTGTCGCAGGTGCGCAGGGCGTCGTCGTAGCGGAAGACGATCTCGTACTGGCCGGGGTGGCACTCGCCCCGGGCCGACTCCACGGTCATGCCGGTGCGCTCCATGGCGGTGCGGACGCGCCGCATGAGCGGGTCGATCTCGGTGACCTCGGGCACCGCGTAGTCGGAGTTGAACCGGGTCGCGGTGGTCAGGCCCCGGTAGTCGGCCTCGAAGGCCTCCTGGTAGGAGTCGCGGAACACCAGGAACTCCAGCTCCGTCCCGGCCAGGGCGTGCCAGCCGCGTTCGGAGAGCCGGTCCAGCTGGGTGCGCAGCACCTGCCGGGGCGCGACCGGGACCGGGCTCCCCCCGGCGTCGCGGGCGTCACCGAGCACCAGGGCGGTGCCCGGGTCCCAGGGCAGGTAGCGCAGGGTGCCCGGGTCGGGCAGCACGGAGAGGTCGCCGAGCCCGCCGTGCCAGGGGTCGACGGCGTAGCCGGGGCGCGACTCCATCTCGACGTCCGTGGCGAGCAGGTACAGGCAGGCGTCGAAGCCGCGGTCCAGCGTCCGTGAGAGGAAGTCCCTGGGGTTGATCCGGCTTCCCTGCACCCGTCCCTGGAGGTCGGGCAGGGCCACGATCACGTCGGCGATCGCGCCCGACTCCACGTCGGCGCGCAGGCGTTCGAGCGGTACCGGGAAGGGCGGCGGCGGTGGGGAGGGCGGCAGGGTCTCGGTCAGGGGCGGGAGTCCGTCGCCGACGATCCGGTTCACCGGGCCTCCTCGGGACCGGTGGCGGGGGCCCGGTGGAGCGGGTTGGGGATGGGTGGCGCGTCCAGGTGGAACTCCGCGTCGCGTTCGGCCCGGTCGTGGTAGCCGCCGCCCAGCAGGCGCTCCCGGTTCAGGCAGACACGCTCGTACTCGGGGGCGAGCAGGTCGAACATGGCGAACCGCGCGGCCAGCTCGGGGAACTCCTCCTGGTAGCGCGTGACCTCCGCGCGCACCAGGTCCCAGAACCGCTCCTCGGGCACGTCCAGGTGCTCCTGGACCAGCGGCGCGAGATAGCGGAAGTGGCCGACGAACAGGGACTTGACGACCGACGAGGTGAGCTCGCGGGCGTCGAAGCGCATGAGCACGCCCAAGGCCTCCTCGGGCAGGTCCGCGTACTCGGGCAGGTCGGTGTCGAGGAGCTTCATGTCGTCCACGAAGTCCTTGACGGCGAGCCGGACCGGGCGGTCGTCGCCGTCGTGGACCACGATCGCGTTCTCCCCGTGCGGGTTGAAGGCCAGACCGTACCGGTAGAGCAGGTGCAGGATCGGCGGTAGGAGCGCCGCGAAGAGCGCGCGCAGCCACTCCTCGGCACCCAGGCCGGAGCGTTCCACGAGTTCGCCGACCAGGGCCCGGCCCTCGCCGTCCACGTGCAGCAGCGCGGCCAGGGTGCGGGCGCGTTCACCCGGGTCGAGCTGTTCGGTGACCGGTTCGCGCCACAGGGCGCCGAGCAGCTGGCGGTGCCGGTAGGGGGCGCCCGGGATGTCCTCCAGGACGGGGTGGCGCACGGCCACGGCGGCGACCTCGCCGGGCAGGACCACGCGGCAGCGCTCGGAGAGGAAGGGGTCGCGAGCGCGCAGGGCGTGCACCCACCCGGTGCTGGCCGGTGCCGCCCGGCACAGCTCGGTGGGGATGCCGCGGTAGACCATCGTGTTGAGGATGGCCAGCGACAGCTTGACGTTGAGCCGGTCGGGGCGGTCGAGGTTGGTGAACGTGCGGATGGACTGCTGGGGCAGGTAGGCGTCGGCCGCCTCTCCCAGCGGTACGACGAGCCGGTGGGCGATCTCGGCGGCGAACAGCGGCACGACCACCTCGTCCCACTGCCAGGGGTGGACCGGCAGCCACACGAACTCCGTCGCGTCGGTCCCGGAGCCCCGCAGGGTCCGCTCCAGCCGGTCGGTGAACGCGCGGGTCAGTTCGGGCCCCAGTTCGCGGGCGCGCAGGACTTCCTGGTCCAGGCCCGGGACCCCGTGGTGTTCGGCCAGGGAGCGGTGCACCGCGATCCAGGGCATCCGCGCGGGCCGCCGGGCCTCCGGCGGGAACAGGGCGCGGTCCCGTGCGGAGAAGCCGACCCGGCCCTTGTTGGCGAAGATCCAGGGGTGGCCGGTCTGGTGGCCCTCCAACTCGGCGTGGGGGAGCGCGGCCAGCGCGGCGCTGGAGGTGCGGGAGGACGCCAGACGGGCGTCGCCGCTCAGCGTGGCGGTGAGCTCCCCGACGGTGAACGCCTCCACGTCCGGGGCGACGATTCCGGCCGTGCCGAGGTCGCGCAGGAGGGTGAAGGGCGTGGCGGCGGTCCGGGTGCCGTCGGCGGCCTCGCGCCGGGCGGTGCCGGGGCGGACCCGCCAGCCGTCCATGCTGGTGCGCCGTCCCTCGAACACGTAGGCGGCGCCGGGGTGCACGCGGGCCCGCCAGAGCCCCGGGCCCCCGGGCTCGGGGCGCAGGGCGTACTCGAAGCAGAGTTCGGCCAGCATCTTGGCGGCCAGGTGGCGGCTGGCGCGTTCCCAGCGCTCGGCGGTGAGCTCCGGCGGGACCGGGAGCGGATTCGGGGCGGTGACCGGGTCCGGGAGCGGGGCCGGAACCTGGGCGCGGACGGGGTTCTCGGTGGGCATGGGCGGGTTCTCCGGGCTGGTGGCGGTCACGGCTGGGACAGGGGGTTGTCGACCAGGCCGTGCATGACGTCGAACTCGGCGTCGCGCTCGGCGCGCTCGTGGAAGCCGCCGCCCATGAGCTGTTCGCGGTTGAGGGCGACCCGGCCCACCTGGGGCGCGAGGAGGTCGAACATCCCGAAGCGGTCGGCCAGCTCGGGGAAGCGCTCCTGGTAGGCCAGGACCTGTTCGCGGGCGAGCCGCCACAGCGTCGCGCCGGGCACTCCCAGCTGGCGTTCGACGATGTCGGCGAGGAAGCGCAGGTGGCCCGCGCAGATCGCGGACAGCACGGAGTGGGCCAGTTCCTCGGGCTTCCACCGATGCAGCACCGAACGCACGGGGTCGGGGATCTCGGCGTACTCGGGCAGGTCGAAGGGGAGGAGTTCGACGTCGGAGCCGAAGTCCTTGAGCGCGATGCGGACGGGGGTCTCGTCGCCGTCGAAGACCAGCACGACGTTCTCGCCGTGCGGGGTGAACGAGGCTCCGTAGCGGTGCAGGTAGTGCAGGACCGCGGGGAAGAGCGCTCCCAGGAACCGCTCCAGCCACACCTGCGGCTCCAGGCCCGAACGCTCGACCAGTTCGGTCACGAGCGCCCTCCCGTCGGAGCCCTCCAGGAGCAGGCAGGCCATGGTGCGGGCCCGCTCCCCGGGGGCGAGGTGTCCGTGGACCGGCTCGCGCCAGATCGTGCCCAGGAGTTCGTGGAAGCGGTAGGGGGCCTGCGGCATCCGGTCGAACACGGGGTGGGGGACGGTCGCCGAGGCGCGCTCCGCGAGCATGACCACCCCGGTCTCGGCGAGGTAGGGGTCGCGCTCGGCGAGTGAGCGCAACCAGGTGCTGGTGTGCGGGGCGCACCCGGTCTGGGTCGCCGAGAGTCCGCGCCACACCAGGGTGTTGCGGATCATCAGCGGCACCTTGACGTTGAACCGGTCGGGCCGGTCCAGGTTCATCAGGGTGCGGATCGACTGGAAGGGGCGGTAGCGGTCGCGGCTCAGACCGAGGCGCACCACCCGTCCCAGGGCGATCTCGGAGGCGAAGAGCGGTGCGATCACCTCGTCCCACTGGAAGGGGTGGACCGGCATCCACAGGTAGGCGTCCGGGTCTTCGCCACGCCCTCGCACGGCCTCCGCGAACTCCTCCCGCTGATCCCCGTCGAGTTCGCGGGTGAGCAGCTCGTGCCGTTCGGTGCCGGCCATGGACTGGAAGCGTCCCAGGTCGGGGTGGACCGCGATCCACACGAGACGGAACGAGCCCCGGGCCTCGGGGGAGTAGCGGGCGGCGTCGGCGGCGGAGAACCCCAGGCGCCCCTTGTTGACGAAGATGCAGGGGTGACCGGTCTGGTGTCCTTCCAGGTCCTCGTACGGCAGGTCCGCGAGCTCGGCGGCACCGAGGGCGGAGGAGGCCAGCCGGGCCTCGGCCGCGTGGGTGGCCAGGAGGTCGCGGACGACCTCGGCCAGGGAATCGCCGGGCAGACCCACGGTGGCCTGGGCGTCGGTCACGAACAGGGCGGGGTCCCAGGCGGGTGCCTCGCCCTCCCGCGTTCGGCGGACCAGGGACGCGGGGTCCACGTGCCAGGAACCGAACCCGCCCCTGCGCGAGGTGAAGCCGTAGGTGACGCCGCCGTCCACGGACAGGGTCCAGCCTGGCGCGCCGCCGGGAACGTTGGTGGAGGCGGCCTTGGGAACCACCATCTCCTCGTAGGCCATCTCGCCGATCATGTGGGCGAGCACGCGCCGTCCGGCCCGGCGCCAGTTCTCGGCGTCGGCGGCGGCGCGGCCCAGCGGGTCGGCGGTGGCGGGTGCGGTCTCGGGCAAGGGGTCGCCTTCCGTCCGGTGGTCGGTCGGTGTGGTGCAGGGGTGGGTCACGGGCGCCCCTCGTCGGGGACGCCGAAGGTCTGGTAGGCGGTGCGTTCGGGGAGCCGGTACACGGCGCGTCCGGTGAGGCCGTTGAGGATGGTGGCCGCCCGCCAGGCCCCCAGGCCCAGGTCCGGGGTGCCGACGCCGTGGGTGTGCAGCTCCGCGTTCTGCACGTGGATGGGGGTGGTCAGAGCGGGATCGGTCTCCAGACGGTGGTCGGGGTCGATCAGGTGTCGCCCGCGCGCGTCCGTGCGTAGGAACGCGGCCACCGGCGCGAGGAAGTCGGGTGTGCGCTGGGCGTAGCCGGAGGCGGCCACCACCGCGTCGGTGCGCACCGTGAACGCGCGCTCCTGGCCACGGTGGCGGAAGTCCAGTGCGTACCCACCCCCCTCGGCGCGGGCGCCGACGAGCTCGCACTGGGCGGCCAGGGACGCGCCGACCTCCGCGCCGCCGATGCCACGCTCGTAGAGCACGTCGTGGATCTGCGCGATGGTGTCGGCGCTGACGCCCTTGTACAGCTGCCACTGTTCGGGCACCAGCCGGTCCCGTACGGACTCCGGCAGGGCGTGGAAGTAGGCGGTGTAGTCGGGGGTGAAGTGTTCCAGGCCGAGCTTGGAGTACTCCATGGGGGCGAAGGCGGGTGAGCGGGTCAGCCAGCGCACCCGGGTGTCTCGGTGGTCGGGGGAGCGCAGGAGGTCGAGGAAGACCTCGGCGCCCGACTGCCCGGAGCCGACCACCGTCACGTCGCCCGCCCCGGCCAGCGCGGCCGTGTGGTCGAGGTAGTCGGCGGCGTGCAGGACGCGGTCGCCCTCCAGGGGACGCAGGGGGTCGGGCAGCACCGGCGCGGTGCCGATCCCGATCACCAGGGCGCGGCCGCGCACCGCCTGCCGGGAGCCGTCGGCGCGCGCGTACTCGACGGCGAACACGTCGCCCTCCGCCCGCACGGCGGTCACCCGCGCGTCGAAGCGGCAGGAGCCCAGGGCGTGCGCCACCCACCGGCAGTAGTCGTCGTACTCGCGCCGGGGCACGTGGAAGTGCTCGGCGAAGTAGAAGGGGAAGAGGCGGTCGTGTTCGCGCAGGTAGGAGAGGAACGACCACCGGTTGGTCGGGTCGACCATGCTCACCAGGTCGGCGAGGAAGGGAACCTGGAGGCGGGCGCCCTCGATCAGGAGGCCGGGGTGCCAGGAGAAGTCGGGGCGCGCCTCCAGGAAGCACGCGGAGAGTTCGGGCACGGCGTCTGCGAGGGCGGCCAGGGACAGGTTGAAGGGGCCCAGCCCGACCCCGATCAGGTCGTGGACGCCGTGGGGGTCGTCGAAGGGGAGGGTCAACGGGTCTCCTCGGGGGCGGACCGTTCGGCGGAGCCCGCCCGCACCACCTCGGCGAGCAGCGCGGCGGTGTCGTCGACGGTCGTGTGGGGGTTGAGCAGGGTCAGCTTGAGCCACACCCGCCCGTGGACGGCGGTGCGGCCCACCACTGCGCGGCCCTCGTCGAGCAGGCGGCGGCGCAGGCGCGCGTTGACGGCGTCGGACCGTTCGCCCGCGCGGTAGCGGAAGACCACGGTGGTGAGGCTGGGCGTCGCCAGGAGTTCCAGGTCGGGGTGGTCGGCGACCTGGGAGGCGGTCTCCAGGGCCAGGTCGTGACAGGCCTCCACCAGGCGGCCGAGCCCGTCGGTGCCCAGGGCGCGCAGGGTGACGGCGATCTTGAGGACGTCGGCCCTGCGGGTGGTGCGCAGCGAGTAGCCGAGCAGGCTCGGGTAGCCCGCCTCCTCGTCGTCGGCGGGGTTGAGGTAGTCCACCGAGCGTGAGAGCGGGGCGAACAGGGCCCGTTCGCGGGTGAGCAGGACCCCGGCGGCCACCGGTTGCCAGCCCAGTTTGTGCAGGTCCAGGCTGACGGAGTCGGCGTGCGCGATCCCGGTGAGCAGTGCGCGCAGGCGCGGTGAGAAGAGGACGCCGCCCCCGTAGGCGGCGTCGACGTGCAGCCACACGCCGAGTTCGCGGCACACGCGGGAGACGGCGTCGAGCGGGTCGACGCCGCCGAGGTCGGTGGTGCCGGCGGTGGCGACCACGGCCACCACCGCGCCCCCTTCGGCGCGCACGCGCTCGACGGCGGTGCGCAGCGCCTCGGGTCGCATGCGGTGCCGTGCGTCCACCTCGACGGTGACCACGGCGTCCTCGCCCAGGCCGAGCAGTGCGGCGGAGCGCTGCACGGAGAAGTGCGCGACCTCGCCGCACAGCACGCGGGGCCGGGCCGTGCCCGAGGCCCCGGCCAGTCCGTGGCGGCCCGCTCCGGGCAGGGCGTGGTCGCGCGCGAGGAGCAGGGCGGTCAGGTTGGACTCCGTGCCGCCCGAGGTGACGACGCCGCCCGCGCCGGGCCCGTCATAGCCGACCAACCCGGCCAGCTCGGCGACCAGCTCGGTCTCCAGGGCGGTGGCGGCGGGGGCCTGGTCCCAGGAGTCCAGGGACTGGTTGAGGACCGAGGCGACGGTGTCGGCGGCGACCGCCACGGCCAACGGCGGGCAGTGCAGGTGCGCGGCGCAGTGGGGGTGCGCGGGGTCGGCGGCTCCGAGAGTGAGCGCGTGGGTGAGGCGTTCCAGGACGGTTCCCGCGTCGGTGTCGGGCTCGGGGAGCAGGGGACCCAGCGCCGCGCGGACGCGTTCGGCGACCTCGGCGGGTCCGTGCGCGGGCAGGGGGCCCGCGCGTAGGGCGGTGGCGGTGGCCAGGGCCCGGGTGGCGCCGTCGACGAGGGCGGCGACCTCGGCGGGGCCCTCGGGGGACCCGGCGAGGGTGGCGGCCGGTCGGGGATCGACCGGGTCGCTCGCGCGGGTGGCGCTCACGGTCAGAGTCGTGTCACTCTGGGTGATGGGCATGGGTGTCGAACTCCTGTGGGTCCGGGTGCGGAACGCGCGGCGGGCGGGGGCGACCGTTCCGGTCAGGGACGCAGCGGGAGGACCAGGCCGTGGTGCCTGCGCCAGCCCGGGTGCGGAGCGACCTCTCCCACGTGCTGCCAGCCGTTGGTGAGGAAGAGGTCCAGGGCGCGGGTGTTGCCCTCGGCGACCAGCGCGGCGGCGCGCTCCTCGCGGCGGCCCCCCAACAGCAGGGTCAGGACTCGGCGCGCCACGCCGTGGCCGCGGAACCGGTCGTGGACCAGGACCTCGCACAGGGCGAGGGTGCGGCTGGGGTGCTCCCGGGCGGTCTCCCGCGCGTCGACTCCGGTCCGGGGCTCGAACCCGTTCCACCAGCCGGTGGTGGTGGGCAGCGTGTACCCGTAGGCGAATCCGGCCAGCTCGTCGTCGACGTGGCAGGCCGTGAGGCGGAAGCCGGGTCGGGAGGCGCTGAACGCCAGGCGTTCGCCGAAGGCGGGCTCCCGGTGGTCGGGCAGGTGCAGGGAGTCGGCGTAGACCGTCTGGTAGGCCTCGGCCCAGGGCCGGGGATCGGCCAGGACGTCCGGGCCCCGGAGGTTCTCCAGGTGCCACCGGGCGTCGGGGGCCGGTCCAGCCGTGGGAGCGGGTGTCACGGGCATTGGGGGCGCTCTTTCGTCGGTGTCCTCGGGGCGGTGGCGCGAGGGAGGGGGAGACCCGCCGTGCCACGACCGCGTGATGCGAGCCGGGTCTAATTAGGGCAGGCTAACCTAATCAAGTCAATGCTCCCGTGGAGTGCTCAAGTTCACGTTTGGGCGCGGGTCCGGCGGGAGTCGACCGTCCTCCTCGGGGCCCCCGGATGCGCCAGGAACGCGGGCATCGCGAACTCGTGGCCGTAGGCGCCCGCGTTGGGGAAGACCAGGACGTCGTCGGCGCGCAGCGACCCCACCCGTACGTCCCTGGCCAGCACGTCCTCGGGTGTGCACAGCTCGCCCGAGACGGTCACCGAGACGTCCCGCACCCCGGGCCTGGGAAGGTCTCCGGACCAGTCGGCGCCCTCCACCACCGCGAAGTTGTGCCTGATCTCCCAGGACGTGGGCAGCTGGAACTGGTTGATGCCGCCGCGCACCACGGCGAAGTGCTCGCCGTAGGCCGACTTCACGTCGGTCACCCGCGCCGCGTACCAGCCCGCGGGCGCGGCGATCCACCGCCCGGGCTCGAACACCA
This sequence comes from Nocardiopsis sp. NPDC007018, assembly GCF_040635075.1. NCBI lineage: Bacteria > Bacillati > Actinomycetota > Actinomycetes > Streptosporangiales > Nocardiopsidaceae > Nocardiopsis > Nocardiopsis sp. NPDC007018. The sequence continues at coordinate 116,140 of NZ_JBEYHA010000017.1, read as the reverse complement.
CCTCGACCCCCGGGTCCGGCAGGGCCGCCAGCGCACCGCCCAGGGCCGTGAGGTCGAACTCGGGGTCGCCCTCCTCGAAGGGCACCCCCAAGCCTCCCCCGACGTCCACCACGCGCAGGTGCACTCCGTGGCGCTCGGCGGTCCGCGCCGCCCACTCCAGGCACCAGCGCACGTACTCCGCGTGCGCTGGTGCGTCGGTGTTCCCGCTCACCGCGTGCACGTGGAACCCCACCAGGTCCAGGTCGGGCAGGGCGAGCGCCGCCGCCACCGCCTCCGGCACCCGGGGCTCGGGCAGCCCGAAGGGGCTCGGCGCGCCGCCCATCACCAGCGCGCCGCTCACCGGGACGCGTTCGGGGTTGACCCGCAGCGTCACCGGCAGCACCACCCCCGCCTCCCGGGCCGCGGAGGCGGCCCGGCGCAGCTCCAGTTCGCTCTCCACGTTCACCACCACGTCCGCGCCCCGCTCGGCGCGCAGCCGTGCCAGACCCGACAGCATCTCCGGAGACTTTCCCGGGCCGCTCACCGCGATCCGCCCGCCCGGCCCCCGAGGGAGGTCGCGCTCGCCCAGGGCCGCCAGGGCCGTGCGGGCCTCGCTCAGCGACGCCGCCTCGAACCCGTCCACCGCCTCGGCCAGGTGCGAGAGCACCGGCGCGAACCCGTTGGACTTGACCGCGAAGTACACGCGGGCCCAGTCGGGCAGGGCGGCCCGCAGGGTGCGGGCCCGGTCGGCGGCCAGCGCCGGGTCGTAGACGTACCCGGAACCGGGGGAGCGGGCCAGGTCGAGGGCGGAGCGGCGGACCGCCTCGGGCAGGGTGTCGGCGGGCAGTGCGGGGGTGTGTTCGAAGGAGCGGGGAGGTTCCACGGGGGTGCCCTCTCGTCGTGTCGGGGTCCGGGCGTCGGGCGTGCGCGGTTCCGGGCGGGGGAGGGGCCCGGCGAGCCGGGCCCCCAGGGGACTCAGCGCCGGGGGTCCACGCCGAAGACCTCGGCGACGTCGTCGAGCACCGCGTGCGCGGAGATCAGGCCCACGCCCGACATCCAGTACGCGTCGTCGACGTCGGTCTTCTCGCCCTCCAGCTGGTCCCAGAGGGGGTTGGTGACGTAGTCGTCCTTGGCGTCGTCCACCTCGCCCGCGCCGTCGTCGTAGGTGGCCACCAGGATGCGGTCGGCGTCCAGGTCGAGCAGGCGCTCGGGGCTGTGGTAGGTCGCGATCTCCTCGGTGTCGGTCGCGGTGTGCTCACCGGCGGGCAGGCCCAGGTCGTCCAGGATCACGCCCACGTAGGAGTGCCGGGTGTACAGCCGCACCCCTTCGGCGTCACCGGCGAAGCGCACCACCGACACCGTGGGGGCCCGGCCGTCGTGCGCCTCGGTGATCTCCTCGCCGATGGCGGCCGCGCGATCCTCGAACTCCGTGACCAGGCGATCGGCCTCCTCGGCCTGGCCCAGGGCCTGGCCGGTCAGGCGCAGGTTGTCCTTCCAGGAGACTCCGGTGTCCTTCGACATCACGGTGGGCGCGACCTCCGTGAACTGGTCGTAGCCGTCACCGTGGCGGACCTCGGCGGACAGGATCAGGTCCGGTCGGGTCTGGGCCACCAGCTCCGGGCTGACCTCCCACAGCAGCCCGACCGACGCCGCGTCGTCGGCGCTGCCCGTGTTCCAGCCGCTCTCCAACAGGTAGTCGGGAAGCGCGTCCTGGTTCTCCGCGATCTGCGTGTAGCCCACCACGTTCCCGCCCAGGGCCAGGGTGGCGTCCACGTAGGTGAAGTCCAGCGGCAGCACCCGCTCGGGGGCGGCGGGGACCTCGGTGCTGCCCAGGGCGTGCTCGACGGTGAGGGGGAAGCCCTCGGCCTCCTCGCCGCCGGTGCCCGCGCCGTCTCCAGCGGAGTCCGTGCCGGGTCCGGCCGCGCCGCAGGCGGTGAGCAGGGCCAGTGAGGAGACGGCCGCGAGGGCGGCCAGGCCCGAGCGGCGGGTGAGGAGGAGATGATCCATGGTGGGGCTCCGGTGGGGTGGGGCCGGTCCCGGCGCCGCACCGTCGGGGGTGCCCCGGCGGGCGTTCGGAACGTGACCCGCGGTCGGACGGGGGTGACGCTCTGGTGTGAACCGTGGCAAACTTAGATCATCCAAGTGTGGCTAGGCAAACCTAACTTAGGTCTGCCTGGCCTTTTCCTGTGAGGGGAGATCGGGTGAGCCAGACCACAGGTCCCGTCACCGGGGCGGCGGGGGCCCCGCGTTCCCGGGAACCGGCGCGCTCCGCCGTGGCGGACCGGAGATCGCGCCGCCTCGCCGGGCTGGCGCTGCTCACACTGCTGCTCGCCCTCGCCCTGGCCGCCAGTGTGCTCGTCGGGGCCCGCACCCTGGACCCGGTCACGGTCTGGCAGGCCCTGACCACCGGTGCCGGGCCCGAGGCCGACACCATCGTCCAAGAGATCCGCCTGCCCCGCACCGTGCTCGGCCTCCTGGCCGGGATCAGCCTGGGCCTGGGCGGAGCCCTCATGCAGGGCCACACCCGCAACCCCCTGGGCGACCCCAGCATCCTCGGAGTCACCTTCGGAGCCGCCCTCGCCGTGGTCGCGGGCCTGTACTTCCTCGGCGTCACCGACCTGCGCACCCAGGCCCTGTTCGCCTTCGCGGGAGCCGGGGCGGCCGTGGTCCTGGTCTACGCGGTGGCCTCCGTCCCCGGACGCGGACCCACCCCGCTCACCCTGGCGCTCGCCGGGACCGCCGTCAGCTGGATGGCCTACTCCCTGGCCTCGGGACTGGTCCTGCTCGACCAGTCCACCATGGAGAACTTCCGCTTCTGGCGGGTCGGATCGCTCTCCGGCCGCGACCCCTCGATCATCCCCCAGATGCTCCCCGTCGTCGCGCTCGGCGCCGTGCTCGCCCTGGCCAACGCCCGAGCCCTCAACGCCCTGGCCCTGGGCGAGGACACCGCCCGCGCCCTCGGCTTCCGGGTCCGCCGGGCCCGCCTCGTCGGCCTGACGGCGGTCACCCTCCTGACCGGCATCAGCGTCGCCGCCTGCGGCCCCATCGCCTTCGTCGGCCTGATCGTCCCCCACCTGGCCCGGGGCGTGGTCGGCTCCGACTACCGCTGGCTCATCCCCTACTCGGCCCTGATGGGCGCCGTCCTGCTCCTGACCGCCGACATCCTCGGCCGGTTCCTCGCACCGCCGGGCGAACTCCAGGTCGGGGTGGTCCTCGCCCTGGTCGGCGCCCCCTTCTTCATCCACGTCGTCCGCCGCAGGAGGTTGTTCGCGCTGTGACCGCCACCCTCGAACCCCCACCCCCGCGCGACCCCCTGGCGCGCCGGGCCCGCGCGGTCATCCTCGGACCGGTCGCCATCCGGCTCCGCCCCCGCCTGCTCGCCACGGGCGCGCTCGCCGCGCTGGCGATCGTCGTCCTGACCGGCCTGAACCTGTCGGCCGGAGACGTGTTCGTGGCCCCCGGCCAGGTGTGGGCCAACATCGTCGGCACCACCTACGACGACCACTTCACCATCTGGCGGGTGCGGATGCCCCGCGTCGTGGTGGGGCTCCTGGCCGGGGCCGCGCTCGCCGCGGCCGGAGCGATCACGCAGGCGATCATGCGCAACCCGCTGGCCAGCCCCGACCTGCTCGGCGTCACCCACGGGGCCAGTGCGGGGGTGGTGGCGGTGATGGCCTTCGGCGGCAGCTACGGGATCGTCAGCGGCCCGCTCGCCCAGGTCGGCGTCCCCGCCCTCGCCCTCGTGGGCGGGCTGGCAGCCGGCGTGCTCTGCTACGCCCTGGCCTGGCGGAACGGGATCGACGGTTTCCGACTGCTCCTGGTGGGCGTGGGAGTGTCCACCGTCCTGATGAACCTCACCCTCTGGATGCTCACCCTCGGCGAGGTCAACGACAGCGGCCGGGCCATGGTGTGGATCGCGGGCAGCCTCTCGATGCGCACCTGGGCGCACGCCCTGCCCGTGGCGGTCGCCCTGGCCGTGCTGTTGCCGCTGGCCCTGGTCGGAGCACGCACCCTGGACGCCCTGTCCTTCGGCGACGACGTCACACGCGGCCTGGGCGTGCGGGTGGAGACGGCCCGCACCGGCATGCTCGTGCTGGCCGTGCTCCTCGCCGCCTTCGGGACCTCCGCGGCCGGACCCATCCTGTTCGTGTCGCTGGCGGCCCCCCAGATCGCCCTTCGGCTGGGGCGCGCCGCCCGGCCGCCGGTGCTGCTCTCGGCGCTGGTCGGCGCGGCTCTGGTGGCCGGTGCCGACCTCGTCGCCCGCAACCTCTTCGGAACCGTCCAGCTCCCGGTGGGCATCGTCACCGGCTGCCTGGGCGCCCTCTACCTCGTGTACCTGCTCGTCCACGGCAATCGAAAGGTCCAGGCGTGACGACCGAACAGACCCATCCCAGGCCCCTTCCGGGTGTCGCCCCCGCCGTGGGCCCCCAGGCGCACCGGACCCGGTTGAGCGCGCGCGGCCTCACCCTGGCCTACGACGAGCGCGCCATCGTCGACGGCCTGGACGTCGACATCGTCGAAGGGACCGTCACCTGTGTGATCGGTCCCAACGGCTGCGGCAAGTCCACGATGCTGCGCGCCCTGGGCCGTCTCATGCGCCCGAGGGCGGGGGTGGTGGAACTCGACGGACGCGACATCCACCGGGTACCCACCCGCGAGGTCGCCCAGGTGCTCGGCGTCCTTCCGCAGCAGCCCGTCGCCCCCGACGGCCTCACCGTCGCCGACCTGGTCGCGCGCGGGCGCCACCCGTCACAGCGGTGGTACCGGCAGTGGTCCGGCGACGACCACCAGGCCGTCTCCGCCGCCCTGGAGCGCACCGGTCTGCTGGAGTTCGCGGACACCCCGCTCCAGGAACTGTCCGGGGGCCAGCGCCAGCGGGCCTGGATCTCCATGGTCCTGGCCCAGGGCACGGACCTGCTCCTGTTGGACGAGCCCACCACGTTCCTGGACCTGGTCCACCAGGTCGACGTCCTCGACCTCGTGCGCGACCTGCACCGGCAGGGCGGACGGACCATCGTCATGGTGCTCCACGACCTCAACCTGGCCGCCCGCTACGCCGACACCCTGGTCACCATGCGCGACGGGCGGGTGGTGGCCATCGGACCGCCCTCGGAGGTGCTCACCCCCGAACTCCTGAGGAGGGCCTTCGACCTGGAGGCCGTCGTCACCGAGGACCCGGTCTCCGGAGGGCCGCTGGTGGTACCGGTGGGGCGCACAGGGCACTGAACCACGACGCGGCACAGGGGCGAACGCGTTGCCCCCGGGGCTCCCGTGACGCAGGGGGCCCACATCGTGGAAAGCGGTCCACGATGTCGGGCGAGGCATCTGGACGTGATCGGCCCGGTGAGCGAGGATCGCGACAAAGGTCCGACGGAGCGTGTTCGTACGACTTTGCACGGTGATGCCCCCGGGCGTGCCTGGGGAGTTGGCGACGCGTTCACCCGGCTTTCACCACGGCGTGTGAAAGCTCGGCCAAGGTCGTGAGCGACCAGGCAGGACCTCCTGCACGATCGCGTCGTGCCCCGGCGCCCGAGCCCAGCGGCTCGGCCGGGACCACGTCAGCGGTCACGATCCCCGAGGAGAACGTGTGACCCCATCCGCGCCCCGCCGCCGCCTCCTGCCCCTGCTCGGAGTCGGAGGAGGACGTTCCCCCAAGACCTGCGAGTACCGGTGCGGCAACGCCTGCTTCCACCCCGCTCCCAACAGGAGTGACAACCCGTACTTCGGTGACGTCTTCCAGGGCGTGCTCTCCCGGCGCGCCGCCCTCAGGGGCGCGGCGGTCGGCGCGGGCGCCGGCGCCCTGGGCCTGGCGGCCCTGAGCCCCGCCGCCGCGGACCGCGGCCCCCACCGCCCGCACCCCTCGCCCCGGCCCACCTTCAAGAGCGTGCGGCCCAACAACCTCGACGCGGTCACCGTTCCCGAGGGCTACGACCACCACGTGATCGTCCGCTGGGGCGACCCCGTGCTCCCCGACGCGCCCGCCTTCGACTTCGACAACCAGACCGCCGAGGCGCAGGCGGGACAGTTCGGCTACAACTGCGACTACGTCGGCTTCCTCCCGCTCGACGACGACAGCGGCCTGCTCTGGGTGAACCACGAGTACACCAACGAGGAGCTGATGTTTCGCGGGTACTCCGGCGGCGCCGACGCCGACCTGGAGTGGATTCGCGTCGCGATGGCCGCCCACGGCGGCTCCGTGGTGGAACTGGAGCGGGTGGACGGCACCGGCCAGTGGGTGCTCTCCGAGGGCGAGCGCCCCTTCAACCGGCGCGTCCACCTTGGCACGGAGTTCCGGCTCACCGGTCCCGCCGCCGGGCACGAACTCCTGCGCACCGGGGCCGACCCCGAGGGCACCCGGGTCCTGGGCATGCTCAACAACTGTGCGGGCGGCACCACCCCCTGGGGCACCATCCTCAGCGGTGAGGAGAACTTCAACCAGTACTTCGTGGGAGCCCCCGCGACCGAGTCCTACGCCCGTTACGGCTTCTCCACGGGCTACGACGGCCGCCGCTGGGACCGCGTCGATGAGCGCTTCGACCTGGCCAGGCACCCCAACGAGGCGCACCGCTTCGGCTACATCGTGGAGATCGACCCGCACGACCCCGACTCCACCCCGGCCAAGCGCACCATGCTCGGCCGCTTCAAGCACGAGGGCGCCAACGTCAACCTCACCGAGGACGGCCGTGTCGCCGCGTACATGGGCGACGACGAGCGCTTCGACTACATCTACAAGTTCGTCAGCGCGAAGAAGTACGTCGAGGGCTCCCGCAAGCACAACATGACACTGCTGGACACCGGCACGCTGTACGTGGCCCGCCTGGAGGGCAACAGCCCCCGGGAGGAGATCGACGGCACGGGCGCGCTGCCCTCGGACGGCGAGTTCGACGGCACGGGGGAGTGGATTCCCCTGTGCAGCGACACCGAGAGCTTCGTCGAGGGCTTCTCCGTGGCCGAGGTGCTCGTCCACACCCGTCTGGCCGCCGACCGGGTCGGCCCCACCAGGATGGACCGCCCCGAGGACTTCGAACCGAGCCCGGTGACCGGGAAGGTCTACTGCGCGCTGACCAACAACAGTGCCCGCGAGCCCGGCCAGGCCGACGAGCCCAACCCGCGCGGCCCCAACAAGTACGGGCACATCCTGGAGATCATCGAGGACGGGGCCGACTCGGCCGCCACCACGTTCACCTGGGTGGTCCCGATCGTCTGCGGCGACCCCGAGGACGAGTCCACCTACTTCGCCGGGTACGACAAGTCCAAGGTCATGCCGATCTCGGCGCCCGACAATGTGGCGTTCGACAAGCAGGGCAACCTGTGGATCTCCACCGACGGCCAGCCCGGCAGCCTGGGCATCAACGACGCCCTGCACGTGGTCCCGGTCGAGGGGCGCTTCCGGGGCGAGCTGCGCACCTTCGCCACCGTTCCGATCGAGGCCGAGACCTGCGGTCCGCTCATCACCGACGACCAGAAGACCGTCTTCCTCGCCCCTCAGCACCCGGGTGAGAACGGGACCGCCGAGCAGCCGACCAGCGTCTGGCCGGACGGGGACTTCCCCCGCCCGTCCGTGGTGTGCGCCTGGCACAAGGGCGGCCGCGACATCGGCAGCTGACCCGCGCCCCCTGGGGGCCTGACCGGGCCGACCGCGTCGGCCCGGAGCGGACCACCGGCCCCGGTTCCCTCTGTCGTGGGGGAGGAACCGGGGCCGGTTCCGCGTGTGCCGGACCCCCTACAGGGCCCGCTCGAAGCACAGGGAGCCGGGCGCGTCCGCGTAGGCGCCGAACGGGGCGACGGGGCTGTACCCCTCGCGTGTGTAGAAGCGCACCGCCTCCGGCTGGCGGTCGCCCGTCTCCAGCAGCAGGCGTTCCCAGCCCCGTACGCGGGCCCAGTCCTCCAGGGCCCGCAGCAGGGCGGGGGCCGCCCCGGAACCGCGGTGGTCCGGGAGCACGAACATCCGTTTGACCTCGCCGGCACCCCGGCCCAGGTCGCGCAGGCCCCCGCAGCCCACGGCGGCGCCGCCCCCGTCGCGCACCACCGCGAACACGGCGATGTCGGAGGCGGAGGGCGGGGTGCCGGGCTCGGAGTCGGGGGTGCCGTAGCGGGCGGCGATCTCCCGCCGCTGGCCCGCACGCAGGGCGGCTGCCTCGGGGTGGTCCCAGGGGACCGTTTCAACGTTCACGGTCGGCAGTATCACGCCCGCGTGTTCCGAGAGTGTGAACGACGGGTTCCGGCCCCGTGACCCCGCCGTTCGGGCGGGGGAGCGGACCGACCGCGGACCGGGCCGGGGGCTCCCGGACCCTCAGCCCTCGGGGTCGGTGAGGGCCTCGCGCATCACACGGAACTTCGACTCGGCCTCGGCGACCTCGGAGGCGGGATCGGAACCGGCCACGATCCCGCCTCCCGCGTACAGCCGCGCGTGGGCGCCGTCCACGTGGGCGCAGCGCAGGGCGATGCCCCACTCGGAGTTCCCAGCGCCGTCCAGCCAGCCCACCGGACCTGCGTACCCGCCCCGGTCCATGCCCTCCACCTCGGCGATGAGCCGCATCGCCGTCGCCGTGGGGGTGCCGCCCACGGCGGCCGTGGGGTGCAGGGCGGCCACCGCGTCCAGGGCCGACACCCCGGCGGAGAGCCGGGCGTGGGCCCGGGTGGCCAGGTGCTGCACGTTGGCGAGCTTGAGCAGGTGCGGCCAGGCGGGCACCGCCAGCTCCTCGGAGAGCGGTTCCAGGGCCACGCGCAGCGAGTCCACCGCCAGCCCGTGTTCCTCGATGTCCTTGGCGGAGGACAGCATCTCCTGGCCCAGGCGCTGGTCGGCCTCGGCGTCCTCGCCCCGGGGGCGGGTCCCGGCCAGGACCAGCGAGGTGAGCTGGTCGCCCTCGCGGCGCAGCAGGAGTTCGGGGGTGGCGCCCACCATGCCGTTCACGGAGAACGTGAAGCAGGCGGGGAAGCGTGCGCGCAGCCTCTCCAGGAGCACCCGCACGTCGATGGGGGCGTCGGCGTCGGCGAAGGAGTCGCGGGCCAGCACGGCCTTCTCCAGCCCGCCGGCGCGGATGCGATCGACCGTCCCGGCGACCGCGTCCATCCACTCCTCGCGGGTCAGCGACCCGGGCCGCCACCGCACGGGGCCCACCGGGCGCGGGGCCGAACGGGGGCGCAGCAGTTCCCCGGGGTGGGTTCCGGGGGCGTCGGAGACGGTGGTCAGCCAGGTACGGCCCGCACGGCGCCCCACGACCACACGCGGCACGATCAGTGCCGAACCTGAGGAGGTGGGGGCGAACGTGAAGGTGCCGAAGGTGACCAGACCGGTGCCGGGCAGGCCGACCTCGTCCAGGACCTCGGCGTTCTCCAGCAGGGAGTCGAACCAGCGCGCGGCGTCGTCGAAGCGGGTGGTGTCGGTGGGCTCGGTGCCCGCCGGAAGCGGTGCGCACTCCAACCGGGCGGCCTCGCCCCAGCCCACGATGCCGTCGTCCCCGGTCAGCCAGGCCAGTGGGACCCCGGCGGGCAGACGTCCCACCAGGCCGCTGCCCGCACGGTCACGCAGGGCGACGGTTCGGACGTACAGCTTCCTGGCGTCGGGGATCGGGCGGCTCGGCTTCTGGGGGTGGGGCACGGCGTTCACGGGACCCGATTCTAGGACCTGGCCTGGGACGTTGTGTCCTGGGCCGGCCCACGTCGGGGCGTCTCGGAGCAGGGCTCCCGCGGGTCCGCCCCCAGGGACCCGGCGGGGATCGTGTCCGGAAGGGGGTGTGGCCTGCCGGGAAGGGCGCCTGGGGCGACGCTTCGTTGACCAGGCAAAAGATTCCCGTTGGGCGCGTTGTGCGACGTTATCCACAACTTGCCCGAATCGTGTCCGAAAATTGACATCTTGCTCTACTCTGGGTCGCGGCGTGCCGCCAGGGGGACGGCAGGCGCGCGGACCTCCCGGAGGGACTTTTGTTGAAGCGTTGGAACGCACGGGCCCTGACCTCGCCCCGAGCCGGAGCACGGTGGACGGCGGCCGCGGCCGCCGCGGCGGTGCTGCTGGCCGGGTGCTCCGCGAAGGAGGACCCGGCCCAGACCGGGGCCGAGGCCGCGGTCCCCGGTGGTGAGGGCATCGCAGCCCCCGCCCAGTGCGGGGACGACGGCGACAAGCGCCAGATGCGCGGGGCCTGGCTCACCACTGTCCGCAACATCGACTGGCCCTCCGAGCCGGGCCTGTCCGCCGACGAGCAGAAGGCCGAACTCGACGAGTGGCTCGACGAGTCCGTCGACATGGGCCTCAACGCCGTGTTCCTGCACGCCCGGCCCACCGCCGACGCCGTGTACGACTCCGACCTCGAACCGTGGGCGCGCTACCTCACCGGCGAGCAGGGCGGCGACCCCGGGTACGACCCGCTGGAGTACGCCGTGGAGGAGGCGCACAAGCGCGGCCTGGAGCTGCACGCCTGGTTCAACCCGTACCGCGTCGGCCTCCAGGACCCCGACGTCGAGAACCTCACCGACGACCACCCCGTCAAGCAGAACCCCGACTGGCTGGTGGACTTCGGCAAGGAGGCCTACGTGGACCCGGGCAACCCCGAGGTCCGGGAGTGGGTCACCTCCGTCATCATGGACGTCGTCGAACGCTACGACGTCGACGGGATGCACTTCGACGACTTCTTCTACCCGTACCCGCAGGAGGGCGCGACCTTCGACGACGACGCCACCTGGGAGGAGTACGGGGGCGACTTCGACGACCGCGGCGACTGGCGGCGCGACAACGTCAACCAGCTCATGCGCGACGTGCACGGCCAGATCCAGGAGACCAAGCCGTGGGTGAGCTTTGGCGTCTCCCCGTTCGGTATCTGGCGCAACGACTCCACGGACCCGAGCGGCTCGCCCAGCTCCGGGCTCCAGTCCTACGACGCCCAGTACGCGGACACCCGCACCTGGATTCAGGAGGGGACCGTGGACTACGTCGCGCCCCAGCTGTACTGGGAGCGCGGCTTCTCCACCGCCGACTACGAGGCCATGACCGACTGGTGGGCCGACGAGGTCGAGGGCACCGACGTGGACCTGTACGTGGGTCAGGGCGCCTACCGGCTCGGCGAGAGCGGCTGGAAGGACGAGGACGCGCTCAGCACCCAGCTCGACTACTCGGGCGAGATCGACCAGGTCGCCGGTGACGTCTACTTCTCGATCAAGAGCATGCGCGACAACCCGGAGGCCGTGGACCACCTCAAGGAGGCCCACTACGGCCAGCCCGCTCTGCCCCCGGTGATCGACGCTCCCGAGGGCGCGCGGACCGAGGTCGGCGCTCCCACCGGCGTCTCCGCCCGCGAGGCGGACGGCGGGGTCGAGGTGGAGTGGCAGGCCATCGAGGACGCGCGCTTCTACGCGGTCTACCGCCTGTCCGCAGAGGCCGCCCAGGCCCTGGAGGCCGGTGACGACGGGGCGTACTGCGCCGCGCTCTCCCCGGAGAGCCTGGTGGGCATGACCGGTGAGCCGACCCTCACCGACACCGCCCCGCTGGACGACGGCGCCGGGTACGTGGTCACCGCCCTGGACGACTACCGGGCCGAGGGGCCGGTCAGCGAGATCGCCGACCCGCGCGGCTGACCTCGAAGGACCCACGGGCCCGCCCCCACACGGGGGCGGGCCCGTGGTGCTGTCCGGCCCTCCGCGCACCCCATCCCGCGCGGCAACCATCGGGGCTTCCTGGCACATCCGCCGGGAACCAGCCGGAAAAGTGCGGATGTGCCAGCTCTTTCACCCTAGAAACCTCGTAGGTGCGAGGAGTAGGTTCGTCCTATGCCGACCATCCAGATCAGCGAGGCGGCCGACCTGCTCGGCGTCAGCGCCGACACCGTCCGCCGCTGGGTCGACTCCGGTCGCCTGGCCGCCACCCGCGCCCCCTCCGGCCGCCGCCACCTGGACGGGGCCGAACTCGCCGCGTTCATGCGCGCCGGGGCCGACGACGACCCCGGCCGCCGCGTCTCCTCCGCGCGCAACCGCTTCCGCGGCCTGGTCACGCACGTGATCCGGGACGAGGTCATGGCCAGCGTCGAGATCCAGGCCGGACCGCACCGGGTGGTCTCCCTGATGAGTCGCGAGGCCGCCGACGAGCTCGGCCTGGAGGTCGGCAGCACGGCCACGGCCGTGGTGAAGTCCACCAACGTCATCGTCGAGACCACCGGAGACCACCATGCGTGAGACCACCCCTCGCAGCGCCCCCCGACGACCGGTCGCCGGGGCCGTCGCCCTGCTCGGCCTGGTCGCGCTGGCCGCCTGCGCCACCGAGGACACCGGCCCCGGCGACCCCTCCGGGCCCTCGGGCGGCACCCTGTCCGGGGAGCTCACCGTGTTCGCCGCCGCCTCCCTCACCGACGCCTTCACCGAGATCGCCGAGGACTTCGAGGCGCGCCATCCCGGCGTCGAGGTCACCTTCAACTTCGCGGGCAGCAGTGAACTCGCCCAGCAGATCAACTCCGGGGCGCCCGCCGACGTGTTCGCCGCCGCCAACACCGCCACCATGGACCAGGTGGTCGAGGGCGAGGGCCTGGACACCGACTGGGCCGACGAGCACGGACACGACGGTCTGGTCTTCGTCACCAACACCCTGCGCATCGCCGTGCCACCGGACAACCCCGCCGGGATCGTCGACCTGGCCGATCTCGCCGGGGATGGCGTGCAGGCGGCCTTCTGCGCCGAGGAGGTCCCCTGCGGGGCCGCCACCGACGCCGTTCTGGACGCCGCCGGTCTGGAGATCACCCCGGTCACCTACGAGGAGGACGTCCGCGCCGTCCTCACCAAGGTCGAGCTCGGCGAGGTCGACGCCGGGCTCGTGTACGCCACCGACGTCCTCTCCGCCGAGGGGCGGGTGGAGGGGCTGGAGTTCCCCGAGGCCGACCAGGCCGTGAACGACTACCCGCTCGGCGTCCTGTCCGCGTCCCGCGACACCGCCCTGGCCGCCGCCTGGGTCGAGGCCGTCACCTCCGACGACGGCGCGGCCGTCCTGCGCGACGCGGGCTTCGCGACCCCGTGAGCGCGGCGACGTCCTCCCGCCCCCGGCCCGGGCGCGCGCCCTGGATTCTGGTGGTCCCGGCGGTGGCGGGCGTGCTCTTCCTCGTCCTGCCCTTCGCAGGGCTGCTCGTGCGCGCGCCCTGGGCCACCATGGGGGAGCGCGTCACCGACCCGGCGGTGCTCACCGCCCTGTGGCTGTCGCTGTCCACCGCCACCGTCGCCACCGTCGTGTCCCTCCTCCTCGGCGTCCCGTTGGCCTGGCTGCTCGCCCGGACCGAGTTCCCCGGACGCCGGTTCGTGCGCGCCCTGGTCACCGTCCCGCTCGTCATCCCCCCGGTGGTGGGCGGCGTGGCGCTCCTGCTGGTCCTGGGGCGCAACGGGCTGGTGGGCCGCTACCTCGACGACTGGTTCGGCCTCACCCTTCCCTTCACCTCCGCCGCCGTGGTCGTGGCGCAGGTGTTCGTGGCGATGCCCTTCCTCGTCATCAGCGTGGAGGGCGCCCTGCGCGGCGCCGACCGGCGCTACGAGGAGGCCGCCGCGACCCTGGGTGCCGACCGCGTCACCGTCTTCACGCGCGTCACCCTCCCGATGGTGCTGCCCGGCATCGGGGCCGGAGCGGTGCTCTGCTGGGCGCGGGCCCTGGGCGAGTTCGGCGCCACCATCACCTTCGCCGGGAACTTTCCCGGCACGACCCAGACCATGCCGTTGGCGGTGTACATGGCCATGCAGCGCGACCCCGAGGCGGCCATCGTGCTCAGCCTGGTCCTGCTCCTGGTGTCCCTGGTGGTCCTGGCCACCCTGCGCGAGAGGTGGGTGAACGCGTCGTGAAGCGGACCTCCCCGGACCCCCCGGCGAGCGGGCTCGACGCCGAGCTGCGGCTGACTCGCGGCGACTTCACCCTGGACGTGGCGCTGACCGCGCGACCGGGGGAGATCATCGCCCTGCTGGGCCCCAATGGGGCGGGCAAGTCCTCGGCCCTGCGCGCCCTGGCCGGACTCGTCCCGCTGACCGGCGGGCGCCTGCTCCTGGACGGCGCCGACGAGACCACCACCGCGGTCGAACACCGGCCCATCGGCATGGTCTTCCAGGACTACCTCCTCTTCGAGCACCTGAGCGCCCTCGACAACGTGGCCTTCGGGCCGCGCTGCCAGGGCGAGGGCCGAGCGCGAGCCCGTGCCCGGGCGGCGGCGCTGCTCGACCACATGGGCCTGGCCGACCAGGCCCGCTCCCGACCGCGCGAGCTCTCCGGCGGGCAGGCCCAGCGGGTGGCGCTGGCCCGTGCTCTGGCGGTCCGGCCGCGCCTGCTCCTGCTCGACGAGCCCATGGCCGCCCTGGACGCCAGCACCCGGATCGACGTGCGGGCGCGTCTGAGGCACCTGCTGGAGGACTTCGACGGGGTAACGGTGCTGGTCACCCACGACCCGCTCGACGCCATGGTGCTGGCCGACCGCATCGCGGTGATCGAGGACGGCCGGGTCGTGCAGCGGGGCGATCCCGCGGAGGTGGCACGCCGCCCGCGCACCTCCTACGTCGCCCGGCTGGTGGGGCTCAACCTCTTCCGAGGGGTGGGCGAGGGGCGGACGGTGCGCCTGGAACCCGCCGAGGAGGCGGGGGCGCGGAACCGGGATCGGGCGGCTCTGGCGGACACCGCCCGGGTGTCGGTCCGCGAACCCCACGAGGGCCCGGCTCTGGTGGCCTTCCCGCCGCGCGCGGTGGCGTTGTACCCGGAACACCCCCACGGCAGCACGCGCAACGTGTGGCGCCTGAGGGTGGAGGGGATCGAGCGCTTCGGCGACCAGGTCCGCGTGCACCTGGGCGGCACGCTGGCCCTGGCGGCGGACATCACTCCGGCCGCCCTGGCGGAGCTGGGGCTGTCCCGGGGCGATCCGGTGTGGGCGGGGGTGAAGGCGACCGAGGTGGAGTGCTATCCGGGGTGAGGTCGGCGCCGGGCGGGGGGCGGCCACGGAGGAGGCCGCCCGGTCTCCCAGCGGCGTCCGTGACACACCGTTCTCACATCACGGAACAAACGCTTCATTCCACGTCAAACGTGAAAAAATGGTACGGAAATCCGACGGACCCTTGGATATCCGGCCTACTCGCGGGGGAGACTGTAGAACATCCGGCGACGACAGTCCTTCCCTCAGTGACCGAGGAGGGTTCCATGTCCCTGCGAGAGCACGAACGACGCATCCTCGCGGAAATAGAGCGACAGCTCAGCGAGGAGGCTCCGGCCCTGGCCGGACGCCTGGAGGCCTTCGGGAGCGATGATCCCGACGCCCCCGTCGACCCCGGCCTGACGAGCTGGAGACCCTGGGTCGCCTGCGGACTGATCGCCGCCGTCACCGCCGGTCTCCTCGTCCTGCTGTTCGTGCTCACGCCGAGCGCCCAGCAGCCGGACACACCGCGCCCCGCCGAGAACTCCCAGGACGCCGACCCGGCGCCGGAGGGCGGCACGGCGGACCGCATACCCGCGCCCGCCGACTGAAACGGGCCGCCGCGACCACCGACAACCGGGCCGCGGCGCCACCACGGCCAAGGCCCCGCCCGGAACTCCCGGACGGGGCCGACCGCGTCCGCGGCTAGAGCGCGTTGGTGAACGCGGCCGCGAGCGGACCGGCGACCGAACCGCCGCCGCCACCGCCATCGACCACCAGGGCGAAGGCCACGTCGCCCTTGTACCCCACCATCCACGCGTGACTGGGCAGCTCGCCGTCCTCGTCCGCGTCGTCGGCGGTGCCGTACTCGGCGGTTCCCGTCTTGCCGAACACCTCACCCTGGAAACCGGCGTCCTTCGCGGTGCCCTCGGTGACCACCGCCCGCATCATCGGACGCAGGGCCTGCGCGTTCGCGATGGGCGTGGGGTCGCGCAGGTCGTCCCGGGCGGGCTCGGTGACCAGCACCGGGGCGCGCCACGAACCGTCCGCCACGGCGGCGGGCACGGTCGCCATGTGCAGCGGCGACGTGAGGATCTGGCCCTGGCCGATGCCCTGGGCGCCCATCATCGTGGTGCTGTCCACGGGCGGGAAACTGGGCTCGTGCGTGCTCACGCCGAGGTCCAGCGGGGCGTTCATGCCGAACTGCTCCGCGCTGGCCTGGAGCGTCTCCGGGCTGAGGACCTGACCGATCTCGTGCACCAGGGAGGTGTTGCAGGACGTCGCGAACGCCTCGGTCACCGACTGCTGGCCGTACTCGGCACCGCCCGCGTTGCGGAACGGCCACCCGCCCAGCTCGTACTCCTCGGGGCAGTCCATCGTCGCGTCGACCGACAGGCCGTTGTCCAGCAGCGCGCTGTAGGTGACGATCTTGAACGACGAACCCGGCGCGTACTGGCCCTCGAAGGCCCGGTTGAACCCGCCCGGGACGTTCACCGCCGCCAGGACCTCACCCGTGGAGGGGCGCACCGCCACCAGACCGGCGGGGTCGTCGGCGTCGATGATCGCGTTCGCGGCGGCGCTCTGGACGCCCATGTCGAAGCTGGTGGTGATCGACTCGCCGTCGGAGCCGTCCAGGGACGCGACGGTGTTCTCCTCGGTCACCTCCGGGGCCTGTCCGTCCTCGATCTCGGCGGTGTCCACCATGACGATCGTGGTGGCGGCCTCACCGGCCAGACGCTCCTCGTAGGTGCGCTGGAGACCGGTCTTGCCGATGGTGTCGCCCACGTTGTAGGCCGGACCCAACCGCTCGACGTCCTCCTCGTCGGCCTCACCCAGCTCGCCCACGATCATCTGGATCGATCCGGACACGTCGGGGGCGTCCAGGCGGGTGCCGTCGGCGGCCAGGACCTGGCCGCGCTCGCCCCACACGGCCGTGCGGGTCAGGGTCTGGCCCTCAGCCAGCCCGGGGTAGGCGACCTCGGGGGAGAACTCGACCAGCCACGCGCCGTCCTCGCGGACCAACGGCAGCTCGCCCTCCCAACCGAAGTCGCTGGCGTTGGTCAGCGAGAGCGTCACCTCGTAGGGGGCACTTCCGGTACCGCCGTCCGTGGTGGGCGCGCCGATCTCGACGTCGACGCCACTCACGCCCAGACCCGAGTCGATTCCGCCGAGGATCGCCTCGGCGTCGGCGCCCCGGGTGACGGCGGCCAGACGGCCGTAGTCCTGTTCCTCCCAGGCCGCCTCGAACTCGGCCGTGGCCTCCTCGGGCTGCGGCAACGTGTAGACGTACCAACCGGCTCCGGCGCCGACCAGCGCCAGCACCACCACGGCCGCGACCACGCCGATGACCAGACCCCGCCTGGACTTCCTGGGCGGGGGGCCGTCGTCGTAGCCGTCATAGTCATGGCCGTCGTCGGGTCCTCCGGGGCCGCGCGGACCCTCGGGGCCGCTCGGGGCGCCCGCGGCACCGTAGAGGTACTCGTAGCCCTCGCCCGCGCCGTCGCGGCCCTGCGGCTGGGGCTCGTCCCCTGAGGGCGGCTCGGAGGCGGTACCGGGGTAGGGGGTGTCGCCCTCGTAGGCGGGCTGCCCGGCGTACGGGGTCTCCCAAGACCCCGGAGGGCCGCCCTGGGCCTCGTGGCCCCGGGCGGTCTGCGGCCACCCCTCCTGGGAGACGGGCGCGGCCGTGTCGCGGGGCCTGGGCGCGACCGGTGTGCCCCACGGCTCGTAGGGTTCCTCGTCGGAGGCGTCGGCGCCCTCCCGGGTCCCCGGTGCGGGTACGGGGGTGCCCCAGCCCCCTCCAGCCGAGGGCGCGCCGGAGGGGGACTCCCACTCGTCCCGGGTACCGGGTGCCGGTACGGGGGTGCCCCAGCCGCCGGTGGCGGGCTCCGCCGGGGCGGTGGTGTTCCAGTCCTCGCTGGAGGAGGGCGGTGCGGAGGTGTCCCATGGCGCGGGGGAGGAGGGTGTGTCCGCCGTGGTGTCCCAGGACTCACGTGAGCCGGGTGACGGTTCGGGGGTGCCCCAGCCGCCGGACGGTGTGTCGGACGGGGAGTCCCAGGCCCGCGCAGCCTCCTGCGGTCCCGACGGGACGTCCCCTTTCCCGGACAGGGAGGCCTGCGGTCCCGAGGGCGCGTTCCACCCGCCGGAGGTGTCGTCCGCCGGTTCGGGGGTGCCCCAGCCGCCGGTGGCGGGCTCTGCCGGGGCGGTGGTGTTCCAGTCCTCGCTGGAGGAGGGCGGTGCGGAGGTGTCCCACGGTGCGGGGGAGGAGGGTGTGTCCGCCGTGGTGTCCCAGGACTCGCGCGAGCCGGGTGACGGTTCGGGGGTGCCCCAGCTGTTGGTGGTGGGTTCGGCCGGGGCGGTGGTGTTCCAGTCCTCGCTGGAGGAGGACGGCGCGGAGGTCTCCCACGGGGCGGGAGCGTCGAGCGGACCCCGGTCCTCGACGGCGGGCCGCGCGTCGGACGGAGCGCCCCACGGCTCCCGGGGTTCGGGCGACCCGGACCAGCCCGCCACAGAGCCCTCGGGGTCGCCGGTGACACCCCGGTCCCGCTCGGAGGGCCGCGGTGCGACGGGAGTCCCCCACGGCTCGTGGGAGTCGTCGGTGGCGGACCCGGTGCCGGAGGCCTGGTGGGTGCCCCGGTAGGGGGCGTCCGCCTCCTCGCGCGGGTCGGGTGAGGGCGCCCCGTCATCGTGCACGGGGGAGCCCCAGGGCTCGGAGTACGTGCCGGGCTCGGGCGCCGGTGCCACCGGCGGGTCCATCGGGCGCGGGTGTCCCAGCCCGAAGTTCCCGGTGTCCGAGGGGCGGGCGCCCGAGGGCCGTTCCGGGATGCGGTAGGGGTTCTCCGGGCGCGGTCGACGCGCCTCTGTACCGTCGGAATCCTCGGGCGGCCCGGAGGAATCCGGCTGCCGGGGGGACCGTTCGTCCACGCCTGACCGTCCTTCGTTACGTTTTCCTGGAGAGACCACGATGCCCCGCTCCCACCTCGGTGGGAGCGGGGCACGAGGATGAGGTCGGCATGGCGGTCGCCTCTCGGCGCGGGGCACAACGGGGCTCCTGGCCGTCCGATCAGCCCGTCCGCGAAGGGCGGGTGCCGGACGCGGTATTCCGCGAAGGCAATTGTTGAGGCCCGGGGGACACTTGCTACCACACCGACCAACAGTGACTCTAACCCATACGTCCGAGGAGTTGTTCCACGCGATGGAGGAGAACCCCATGCGCAATCTCACGTGTGGCACGGGGGAGAACGAAGGGCCGGTCCCGCAAAGGGGTACGGGACCGGCCGGGAAGCTCACACGCCCTTAGGCCTGGCGTGCGACGCTGGTCTGTTCCTCGCGGGTGAGCAGCTTGAGGCGCTTACGGCCGCGCTCGGCGCCCAGCTCCTCCTCGCGGGCCTCGATGCGCTGCCAGCCCTCCCAGGTGGTGTATTCGACACCGCGCTCGGCGAGCAGGGAGCGGAAGGCCGAGGGGTCGGGCTCCGCGGCGGGGGTGAAGGTCTCACGGTCCGCGACCAGGTTGGTCACGGTCTCCAGGGCGTCGCCCTTGGTGTGGCCGATGAGGCCGACCGGGCCGCGTTTGATCCAGCCGGTGGCGTAGACGCCGTCGACGTGGCGCTCGTCCAGGTCCAGGACGCGGCCGCCGGAGTTGGGGACGACCCCGCGCTCCTCGTCGAAGGGCAGGTCGGCCAGGGGCGAGCCCAGGTAGCCGATGGCCCGGTAGACGGCCTGGACCTCGGTGTCCACGTACTCGCCGGTGCCCTTGACGCTGCCGTCCCCGGTCAGCTCCATGCGCTCGGTGCGGATGCCGCTGACCCGGTCCTCGCCGAGGATCTCCACGGGCGAGTGCAGGAAGTGCAGGTGCAGGCGGCGCTCGGCCCCGCGCTCGTCGCGGATCGCCCAGTTCTGGAGGACCTTGACGTTGGTCTTGACCTGGTTGGACTCCTCGCAGGCCCGGAGGCTGCCCTCGTCCATCTCGAAGTCCTCGGCGTACACCAGGACCTCGACGCCGGGCTGCTTGTCGAGCTCGCGCAGCTCCATCGGGGTGGCCTTGCACTGGGCGATACCCCGGCGGGCGAAGACGTGCACGTCGGTGATCCGCTTGGCGCGCAGGCCCTCGTACACGTTGTCGGTGATGTCGGTGGACAGCAGGTCGTCGGCGTCCTTGGCGAGGATGCGCGCGACGTCCACGGCCACGTTGCCCGCGCCGATCACGGCCACGCTGGTGCCGTCCACGTGCCAGGAGGGGGCCACGTCCGGGTGGGAGTCGTACCAGAAGACGAAGTCGGCGGCGCCGTGGCTGCCGGGCAGGTCCACGCCGGGGATGTCCAGGGGGCGGTCGCGGTCGCTGCCGGTGGCGAAGACGACGGCGTCGTAGTGCCGACGCAGGTCCTCCAGCTTGAGGTCCACGCCGTACTCGACGTTGCCGTAGAAGGTGATCTCCGGCTTGTCCAGGATCTTGTGCAGGGCACCCTGGATCTGCTTGATCCGGGGGTGGTCCGGGGCCACGCCGTAGCGGACCAGGCCGTAGGGGGAGGGCAGCTTGTCGAGGATGTCGATGCTGACGGACGTGCCGCACGAGGACAGGGTCTCGTCCTTGGTGAGCAGGTCCGCGGCGTAGATTCCCGCGGGGCCCGCACCAACGATTCCCACTCGCAGTGGTCGCGTCATCGCACAGCTCCAAGTCTTCGCGCCAGGGTCGGACGCCATAGGTAAGGCTTGCCTAATCTATCCGATGTCGCCATCGGAAAAACCTACTATAAGGGTAGGGAATTCTTCTCTTCCCGCCGGGGAGGGGAAGGGCTCCGCGCCGCCGCCCCGAGGCCGCGTTCCAGGCGGGGGCCGGGTCCGACCTCGCCGCAAGGGGCCTTCAGTCTGGGGTCAACGCCCCGTCAAGGCCGATTCAGCCCCGAGCGGCCTGTGGGGAAAGTCACTACTTCTCCAGCTCCGCCTTGACTGAGGAAGCGTACCGGGAGATCTGCTCCTGCCCGGACAGCTTCGCGATCGCCGCCATGATCGCGTCCGTCGACTCGCGCCGGGCCTTGGCCCGGTCCGCCTTCCCCTCCCAGGGTGACAGGTCGACGGGCTCCCCGAAACGCACGCCCACACGGTTGAACGACGGGACCCTGCGGCCGGGCGGGAGGATGCGGTCGGTCCCCGTGAGCGCCACCGGCACCACAGGCGCCCCCGTGCTCAGCGCCAGCCACGCCAGGCCGGTCTGGCCCTTGTACAGGCGCCCGTCAGGGGAACGGGAGCCCTCGGGGAAGATGCCGAACACCTCGCCGCCCTTGATGACCTCGACGCTGTTGTTCATCGCCTCCTGCGAGCTCTGCCCCGGGCGGCGGTCGACCGAGACCGGCCCCAGCAGCTTCAGGGCGCGCGAGAGGAGCCTGCGCGGGAACGTGCTCTCGTCGAAGAGCTCCTTCTTCGCGATGAACCGCACCTGGCGGGAACAGGCCAGGCCCAGGAAGAGGGGGTCGATGTTCGACAGGTGGTTGGAGGCCAGGATCACCGGCCCGTCCTCCGGAACCAGGTGGGCGCCCTCCACCCTCTGGGGCCACACCACGCGGGTGACGGGTGCGACGACGGCCTTGGCCGCTCCGTACGGTGACACAGGTAGCCCCTTCTCGGTGGTTCGCGGGATACGCGGGGACGGCGCGGGCGTGCGGGCTCCGGCAGGGGGCGGCCGCCGCGACGCGCCACCAGAGCCTATCCGGGTTCGGGACGGGCCGTCGGCGCAGGTCCGTCGAAGTTCGGTGCCGTCGACCACTGCCGTGACCTGGGGCACGCGCGCTAGGGTGATGGTCTAGACCTCTGATCCCGGTCGGGGGTCCCCTCCGGACGCGAGCGAGGAACACAGCCATGGCGCAACTGGTCGACGTCAGCCACCAGATCACCGACGGGATGAGCACCTGCCCCGGCCTGCCACGACCGGTGGTCGAGGAGAGCACCACCGTCGCGGGGGGCGTCCCCGGGCACGGCGACAGCAGCGGTCGCGTCACCCTGGTCGGAGCGACCGGTACCCACGTCGAGATCCCCGCGCACCGGTACCGGGACGGGGCCGACCCCGCCGACCTCGACCTGGAACGCGTCGCCGACCTGCCCGGGGTGGTGGTCGTTGCCACCGGAGCGCGCGGGATCGGCCCCGAGTCCTTCGCCGGGCTCGATCTACGGGGCCGGGCCGTCCTGGTCCGCACCGGCTGGGACCGGCACTGGCGTACCGAGGCCTACGGGTCGTTCGACCACCCGCACCTCACGGAGACGGCCGCCAAGACCCTGGTCGAGGCCGGTGCCGTCCTGGTCGGCATCGACTCGGTCAGCGTCGACGACACCGCCCCCGCCACCGAGGGGGCCAGGCCCGCCCAGGCGGTGCTCCTCGCCGCGGGCGTCCCCATCGTCACCCACCTGTGCCTGCTCGACCGGCTGCCGGAGGAGGGGTTCCGGTTCCACGCCGTCCCCGCCAAGGTCAGGGGGATGGCGGCCTTCCCCGTTCGGGCCTTCGCCGTGGTCCCCTGAGGCGCGCCGTTCCGGGCCCGGCCCCCTACAGGTCGGCGTCCACGTCCTTCTGGGCGCGGCGCCGCTCGCGCTGGGCCCGGCGTTCGGCCTCCTGCTGGGCGGAGCGCTCGTCCTGGGCCACCGCGCTGGTCATCGCGTTGGCCAGCGCCCGCAGTTCCATGTTGATCCTCGGGTAGGCGGGCAGCCGGGGCAGGGCGCCCAGCCTCGGCGTGCGTCGCTCCCTCATGGCCGAGATGAGCTCGTGGAAGGCCAGGTCCACGCGTTGGAGGGTGATGGTGCCCGCCGGGTCCGGGCTGCGGTCCTGGGACAGCGCGGCCAGCGCCAGGTAGCCGATGCGCTGGGTGGCCACCACCACCGGCCACAGCGGGCGGGTGGAGGCCGCGCGGGGGACGTCGCCGATCGCGCTGTCGTACACACCGCGCAGGCTGACCAGGGCCGCCCGCATGTCGCGGCGCAGCCGGTAGCGGCGCTCCTCGGTGATCTCCACGTCCTGGTCGAGCACCGCCATCATGCACTGCCGGGTGCTCTCCAGGACCTTCGCGATGGCCTGCGGCAGCCGGGTCGCCGACGCGCTGCGCCACAGCAGCAGAGCGCCCGCCATGCCGAACGCCGAACCCACCAGGGTGTCGATGATCCGGGACCCCGCCAGCTCGGCCACCGGGTAGGGGTTGGCGGTGTACGACAGCATGAGCGCCATCGGCGTCAACAGCACCGAGCCGTAGAAGAAGTTGCGGCCCACCACCAGCTGCGTGGCGCCCTGGAGCAGCCCGGCCAGGACGATCACCACGACCAGCGGCAGGTCGAAGCCGAGCAGTGCGACACCGCCCAGCACACCCAGCAGGGTGCCCAGCGACCTCTGCACCGACCGGTTCAGGGTCAGCACCACGTTGCCGCCCTGGAGGACCGCGGTGGTGGTCAGGGCCACCCAGTAGTAGTGGTCCAGCCCCATGGACAGCCCGAACGCGCCCGCGAGGGTCACCGTCAACCACATGCGCAGCGCGGTCGGGCGGATCAGGGAGTCGCCGCTCAGGCTCGACCGCAGCGAGCTCCACAGCGCCGGGTAGCGGTCGTCGTGCAGGTCGGCGGTGCGCCGGGAGTCCTCCTCGTCCTCGGACCCGCGTCGCGCGGACTGGGCCGCACGCGACAGCAGGTTGTACAGCCGCGCCTCCAGGGAACGGGGGCGCATGCCCCGGCGCAGCTCGTCCAACGAGTCGGGGTCGGGGGCGCCCGCCGGGTCGGCGACGGCCAACGCCATCCGGTCGGCGAACTCCGCGGCCTCCTGGGGCAGCGGCGTGGGCCGGGCCATGCACACCTGGGTCGCGGCCAGGTGGATGTCGGACACCCAGCGCAGCAGCGCCCGCAGCCGGGCGGCCTCGGCCGTGGTGCGGTAGCCGCGGGTCTGGCCGAGGAGCACGATCCGCCACGCGTCGGCGAGCGCGACCGACGCCGCGTGCTGCGCGTGGTCGAGCTCGGCGGTTCCCACCGCGCGCAACAGCGTGGCCAGCTCGCGGTAGGCCGCGGACACCGCCTTGTACTCGGGGTGTCGGGCGCGCAACGGCGCGCCCGACATCGAGACCGTCCACCCCACCGCGGCGCCCAGGGCGGCGACCAGCGCGTGCAGGGGGACTTCGGCCAGACCGCCGGGGGCGATCGTGGAGATGGTGGCGACCAGGACGAAGAACATGGTGCCGGGCTTGTCCACCCGCCAGGCGGCGCACACCCAGGTGGCGATCCCCGCCGTCAGCCCGATGGAGGCCACCGCCGCCCACGGCGAGAGCGAGGCCGCCAGCGAGTTGACGGTGACCGCCGCCACGAAGCCCAGGCCGACCAGGGCCAGTGCGGCCGCACGGTAGGCGTAGGGGGTCTTCTTCTCGTACAGGACGGTCATGGAGCCCAGGGCGGCCAGCGTGCCGACCTGGGGTCCGAAGATGACCGAGGCCAGGGCGAAGGACACCGTCATGGCGACGGCCGCCTGGAGCGCGGTCGTCCAGGCCCAGGGGCCCGCCTCCAGGCCGAAGACCGCCTTGAGGTCGACGCGCGGTCGCGGGCGCTCACCCACCGTGACGCGCTCCGGGGCTCTCGCGGACTCGCTCCCGCCCAGGTTCATCGGGCCGGTCTCGCCAGTGGTTCCCAGATCTCGCACGTGGCCATCCTAAGCCGATACATCGTGACGAAAGGGCACGTAGGTGGCGGATGTGCGCTATCAGGCACTCGGGGGTACGGTCTCGGCAGCCTGCCTGAGCTGGGCCTCCGACCGCTCGGCGCGCTCGGCCCGCTCCAGGGCGCGGTCCCGTGCCTGTTCCGCCACGGACAGGCGCGCGGCCGCCGCCTCACGGGCCTCGGTCAGGGTGATCTCCGCGTTGCGGCGCTGGGCCTCCAGCTCGTGGGTCAGCCGTTCCAGCTCGGCGGTGAGCCTGGCGCGCTCCGCTCCGGCGGCCACGCGGTCTGACTCCAGCCGCTGGTGGGCGCGGTCCAGCTCCGTGTCGAAGCGGGAGCGCTCCTCCTCCAGGGTCCGGGCGTGACGACCGGCCCGCTCCTCGGCGTCCTCGGCCCGGGCCCGGGCACCGCGCTCGGCGAGTTCGGCCTCGTCCCGGCGGCGGGACTGCTCGGCCAGTTCGGCGCGCAGGGCGTCGGCCTCCGCCCGGACGCTTTCCAGGAGTTCCGCGGACTCGGCCCTCTCCCGCAGGAGTTCGGTACGGGCCCGTTCGGAGGTCTCGGTGACCCGGCGCTCGGCCGCGGCCAGCCCGGCGTGGGCCTCGGCGACCGCCGCGTCGCGTTCGGCCGCGGCGGTACGGGCCACCTCCGCCTGCCGGTCCCGTTCGGTCTCGGCGTCGTCCCTGCGGCGCAGGGCGTCCTCCGCCATGCGCTCGGCCTCCTGGGTGGCGGACACGGCGGCGGCCGTGGTCTCCTCCGCGGACCGGCGGGCCGCCTCGGCCTCGCGGCGGCGGTTCTCCGCCTCCAGCCGCGCGGAGTCGGCTTCGGACACCTGTCGGGCCGCGGCCAGCCGGGCCGCCTCCACCTGGGCCTCGGCCGCGGCCGGGTCGGACATCGTCGCGAAGGCCTCGGTGGCCGACTCCAGGGTGGCGCCGAGCTGCTCGGCCTGGACGGCGAACCGGGTGAGGAGGTCGTCGGCGCGCAGCCGGGCGGCGGTCACGGGTTCGGCGCGGGCGGGCGCCGCGGGCTGGGCCCGCTCGTCCGGTTCGGCCCGGGCCGCCTCCTCGGCGTTCTCCGCCTCCTGCGCCAGGCGCTGACGCTCCTTCCACGCCCGCCAGCGGGTGTGTTCGGGCAGGTCGCAGTACTGCGGAGGACGACCCGGGGAGGAGCCGCGGGGGACCGGGCGCGAACAGCCGGGAAAGATGCAGGTGCTGGAGTCGGAGGAGGCCACGGGCCCGAGCGTAGCGGTTCGCGCCCCGCCTGTGCCGGGGTGTGTCGCGGGGTGTCGCCGGACGCGAGAAGCCCCCGCGCGGGACGTGGGTAGGACCGCGCGGGGGCTGGATCAAGGGACCGGTACCGACCCGGCGGGCGACGGCGGCCGGAGGCGGTCGGTCGGGAGTGTCTAATCGTGGGCGCCGAACCCGTCCACGCGGCACACCATCGTGGTGACGAAGGGGCGGAAGCCCTCCTGCTCCAGGAAGCTGATGTCCTCGGAGGCGGTGGCCAGGGCGGAGAACTCGATGTCCCGGACGCCCATCGAGGCGAGCTGGCGCCGGACCTCCTCCAGGAGCTTGGAGCCCACGCCGAGACCCGTGTACTCGGGGTCGATCGCGAAGGTCTGCACCACGGCGACCCGCTCGCCCCGGTCCCAGCTGCCCTGGGCGCTCTCGCGGACCGTGACCATGGCGTACCCGGCCAGGTCGCCGTCGTGCTCGGCGAGGATCGCCATGGTGTCGGGGTCGCGGAGCCAGGCCAGGTACTGGGACCTGCGGCGACGCCACGACTCGTCCAGACTCACCGCGCTGATGATGTCCTCCAGGTGCGGTGCGCTCACCCGGTGCTGCTGGTGCAGGGCGCCCCACAGGTCCGCCAGCTCCTCCACCTCGTGGGCGCCGAGGTAACGGAAGCCGAGAACGCCGACGTTCGACGAACGAGGTTTGGTCATCAGCGAAGTTTGCATGTTCTTCTCACCCGTTCCACCAGCAGGGGGTGCGATCCCCCGGGAGTCGCGCTCTGCGCCTCCTTGGTTGAGCTGTGGATCTGACTGTACGTGCCGGTATCAATCGGAACAGGTGCGACACGGAAAAAAAGCGTGCACGACATGCCCATGAAGGAAAAATATCGAATCTTTCTTCGCCGCGGCTTCTCACGTGTCGGCCCGGGCTCCGGTGGACGATGTGTACGGAATCACCATCAAAGTGCGGGTCATCAGACCGGAACACGATCGAAACCTGTCCGTTCTGTCCTAAATTGGAACGCATGATCGACGTTCGGCGGTTGCAGCTCCTTCAGGCCCTTGACCACCACCGCACGGTGGCCGCCACCGCGGAGGCGCTCAACGTCACCCCGTCGGCGGTTTCCCAACAGCTCGCCGCCCTGGCCAAGGAGGCCGGGGTCCCCCTCGTCGAACGCCAGGGCCGCCGTTTCCTGCTCACCGGTGCCGCCCGGGTGCTCCTCAAGCGCGCGCACGTGATCTTCGCGGAGATGGAGCGCGCCGCCGCCGACCTCGCCGAGTACGCCGACGGCGACCGCGGTGTCGTCCGGGTCGGCTCCTTCTCCACCGGCATCAGCGACCTCGTCGCCCCCGCCCTGGCCCGGCTGCGCACCAGCCACCCCGGCTGGACCTTCGAGGTCGTCCAGGCCGAACCCGAGGAGAGCGCCGAGATGGTGCGCTCCGGCCGACTCGACGTGGCCGTCACCATGTCCACCAGCCACCTGCCCCCGGCGGGCGACCCGGACTTTCGCGGCGACCCGGTGATGGTCGAGCTCTTCGACGCGATCCTGCCCTACCAGCACCCGCTGGCCACGCGTACCAGCCTGCACCTGGCGGAGGACCTGGCCGACGAGGACTGGATCATGTCCGGAGCGGGTACCGCCTGGAACTCGTGCGTGACCGCCGCCGCCAACCAGGCCGGCTTCCAGCCGCGGGTCGTGCACACGGTCGACGACTTCAGCGCGGTGTTCTCCATGGTCCAGGCGGGGTTGGGGGTCGCCCTCATGCCGCGACTGGCCTGGACCGGGCTGAACCACCCGCAGATCGTCGTACGCGGGGTGCGCGAGACCGCGCGCCGCCACATCATCGTGCTGTCGCGGGCCGGGTCCACCCCCGAACCGCTGCTCACCGCGATCCGTGAGGCCGCCAGCAAGGTTCCGGTCCCCTCGGTCGGACCCTTCGCCATCGCGGGCTGACCGGTCGGGCGCAGCCGGCCGTCCGCGCCCTCGGGCTCAGAAGGGCAGGGCGGGCACCTCGTCGAGGACGTCCTCGGCCGCCTGGTGCAAATAGGAGGCGACGACGCGGATCGGGCGCCAGGCCCAGCCGCCGGTGCGCCCCGCGAGGTAGACCTGCCGCACCCCGCCCAGTTCGCCCAGGGGCGCGTGGGCCACCCCGCGCCGCGTACTGGTCGACAACCTGGGCACGACCCCCACACCCACCCCGGTGGCCACCAGTTCCTCGAACAGCTCCAGGGTGTCCACCCGGTGCCGGATGCGCGGGGTGAACCCGGCGTCGGCGCACATCCGCTGGAGGAGGGCCTCCTCGTCGCCCCGGAAGGGGCTGGCGATCCATGAGGCGTCGGCCAGTTCGCGCAGGCGGCGCCGGGTCAGCGTCCGGCTGTCCGCGCCCTGGGAGGGTTGGGAGAGCAGGAGGGCCTCGGTGCCCACCGGGTACACCGTCAGCGTGCCCGGGAATTCCCGGGGGAGAAGACTGTACTGGTACACCACCCCCAGGTCCGCCCCTCCGTCCTGGAGCAGATCCAGCGCCTGGTCCGACTCGTACTCGGTGAGGCGAATGTCGATCCCGGGGTGGTCGCGGCGCAGGCGGCGCAGGGCGGGCAGGACGACGGGCGCGGCCGACGTGTACATCACCAGGTCGACGCGGCCGACGGGGTCGGTGTCGCCGTCGAACTCGGCCTGGGCGGCCTCCACCCGGGCGAGGATGTCCACGGCGTGCTCGGCGAGTCGGCGCCCCGCCGGGGTGAGGCGCACCCGGCGGCCGTCCGGGGCCAGGAGCGGCACGCCCGCCTCCCTCTCCAGGACGGCGAAGTGTTTCGAGACGGCCGACGTGCTCATGCCTGTGACCTCGGACACGGCCGCCATCGTGCCGAGTCGCTCCAGTTCGACGAGCAGGCGGAGCCGGGTGAAGTCCATCAACCAAAAGTACATGGTTCATCAACCATCAGTCCGTGGACAGAAACGAATGAAATGAGTCCAATGGTCGGGTGATCCGCTCCTTCCTCACCTCGCCCCGTCATGCCCGGATTCAGGTCCCGGCACCGTTGATGCTGCTCGTCGCCATGTTCACGCTGCACACGGGCAGCGCCCTGGCCGTGACCGCCTTCGACCAGGCGAGCCCGGCGACGGTCACCTGGCTCCGGCTGACGTGGGCGGCGCTCCTGCTCCTGGCACTGGGCGGCCCCTCCCTGTGGCGGGCCGTGCGCGCGGCGACCCCGCGAGAGCTGGGTGCGGTGGTGATCCTGGGCACAGCGAGCGCGGGGATGATGCTCTTCTACTCCGAGGCGACGGCACGCATCGAGCTCGGCACCGCCACCTCCATCGAGTTCCTCGGCACCCTCGTGGTCGCCGTCGCGGCCATGCGCCGCCGCAGGGAACTCGTGTGGATCGTCGCGGCGGTGGTCGGCGTGGTCTGCCTGACCCGCCCGTGGCAGAGCGAACTCGACCTCGCGGGCATCGGCTTCGCGCTGGCCGGTGCCGTCTGCGTCGTCGGCTACATCGTCCTCACCCAGCGGGTCGGGGCCGGGTTCGGCGCGGTGCACGGCCTGGCCCTGGCGATGACCGTGGGCGCGCTGGTCACCGCGCCGCTGGGGGCGCCGGCCGCCGTCGCCGAGCCCGACCTCGGGCTCATCGCGTTCACCCTGCTCATCGCCCTGCTCTTCCCGATGGTGCCGTTCCTGCTGGAGATGGTCGCCCTCCAGCGGATGAGCCGTACCGCCTACAGCACCTTCAGCAGCCTCGAACCGGCCGTGGCACTGGTGATGGGCATGATCGTCATCGGTCAGGCGCCCGTCGCCGTGCAGCTGGTGGGCATGGGGCTGGTGGTGGTCGCGGGCGTGGGTGCCGCGCGGGGCGACCGCGGATCGCGCCCCGCCGTCCCCCGGCGCGAGACCGTGCGTGTGCGCCGGTCCCCCGCCGGGGCGGCAGGGGAGGCCGGGGCGGGCGCCCCGCCTACCGACGAGTGTCCGAGAGTGACTGTGGGCGCCGCCGAGGAGTCCGGGACCGCGCTCACCGCGGACCCGGGCACGGGGCCGGGCGCCGGGCGGGCCGAGCCGGTGGCGTCCGCCGCCCCGAGCGCTCCGTGACCCCGTCGTCCTCCCCGGCGTCCGGGCCCCGCCCACCGGCCTTCACGGGCCGCCCGAACCCGGTTCCCCGCCGCGTGCCCCCAAGAGGGCGGACGCGGCGCGGCGGGGAACCGCCAGCCCGTTTCCCGCGCGGCGAGGCGGGAGCCGGGGGCGTCCTCACACCTGGCCGCTCACGCGCCGTGCGCCTACCGGGGGCGGCGCGGCGGGGAACCGCCAGCCCGTCCCGAGCGCGGGGCGCCGCCGCGCGGGGAGCGGCGCGACGCCTCGCGGCCGGGTACGGCTCAGGTGGTCTCCGGCAGGTGCAGGCCCGCGGGTAGGCGCAGGTCCGCGCCCGAGACGATGTCCCGCAGGGCCCGCACGTGCTGCTCGAAGGCCTCCCTCCCCTGAGGGGTGAGGGTCAGGGAGGTCCGGGTCCGGCGGCCGACCCGGAACTTGCTCACCCCCACGTACCCGGCCTCCTCCAGCGTCGCGATCTGCTTGGACAGCACGGAGTCGCTGACCTCCACCGTGTCCCGTAGGACCCGGAACTCGACCTGGCTGGCCGAGGCCAGTGCCGCGACGATGGAGAACCGGACGGGGGAGTGGATCACCTCGTCCAGTCTGCTGCGCGGGTGGTTCACCGGCCTCTCCCGCTGCGGCGCAGGACGACGAGCCCGACCACGGTCGTGGGGACGGCGCTCAGCACGGCCATCGGCACCCACCACAGCGGCTCGCCCCGGAAGAACACCGACCCGGCCACGATCGCGACGGTGTAGACCAGGGTCCACCCCGCCATGCCCCAGTTGTGCAGCCTGGCGTAGTCCAACGGCTTCACGGGCTGGCGCACGCTGTAGACGATCAGGGCACCGAGCACGGCCGCGTAGAGCGCCAGGCCCACCACGACCCCCGTGACCGTCCCGGTGATCCCGACGATCAGCAGAAGGACCGCGCTCGTCAGGCCGAAGACGACACCGTAGAGCGTGTACCAACGGCCCCTCGGGCGAATCCTCGCGTCCAGTAACCGGGCCCGCTCCAGGGCGTCGTAGGCGTCCTCGCGGCGCATGGGGGCTCCTTCGATCGCTGTCATGTTTCTATGCTCGCACTCACTTTCCGTTCGGGCAAGTGACGTCCGCCGGTGGTGTGGACGACCGCGCGTCGGGCCCGCTGCCACGGCCCTCCCGGCGCGGCGGCGACATGACGCGCGCCACCGCGCCGAACCGCTCCTCGGCGCGCGCGGCCGCCCCTCCATGTACTACCTTGGTCCGAATCATGGCGGCCACATCTGACCTCGAACTCCTGCGCGCCCACGAACCCGTGCTCATGTGCACCAAGGGGGAACTCTTCTTCCCCACCGACGTGGACGCCTACGTACGCAACTGCAGCCTCTGGATCGAGGAGCCCGGCGGACGCGAGAGCGTCATCGTCCCCGCCGGAGAGCTCACCCTCGACCGGCTCGCCCGGGCCGAGGAGGAGTGGCCGGGCCGCCACAAGCACCTGCGCTTCGTCCAGGAGGAGTCCCTGCGGGAGGAGGCCCGCCGGTTCAGGGGCATGGCCCGCTCGGTCATCCCCAAGAGCGGCCGCCTCGCCGCCGTCGGCGTCCTCGGCCGCGTCCTCGACATCCTCATGAAGCTCTCCCTGCTCATCCGGGGCGCCGTCCCCGGCGGCGTGACCTTCGCGGCGGTCACCCGCTACCGCGAGCGCGTGGACAACGGCGGAGCCACCTACTACGGCCGTGTGACCCGCGAAGGCGGCTACGTCGTCCTCCAGTACTGGTTCTTCTACGCGATGAACGACTGGCGCACCATCTACGGCGGGGTCAACGACCACGAGGCCGACTGGGAGCGCGTCACCGTCTACGTGGTGGAGAACCCCGACGGCACCACGCGCCCGGTCTGGGTCGGCGCGTCCTCGCACGAGTACCACGGCGACGACCTGCGGCGCTCCTGGGCCGACCCGGACCTGCACCGGGACGGGTCGCACCCGGTCATCTACGTCGGAGCGGGCTCGCACTCACACCAGATGCTCCCCGGCGACTACCTCATCCAGGTCGACCCCTCCTTCCTGCGCGGTCTGGTACGCGGCTGGCGGCGGATTTCCGAGCGGCTGTTCCGCGCCGACGCGGCCATCAACCGGCACGGCATCGGCGTGCCCTTCGTCGACTACGCGCGCGGTGACGGTGAGCGCCTCGGCCCTGGCGGCGACCGCGAGTGGAACGCCGTCCTCATCGACGACGACACCCCCTGGGTGAACGGTTTCCGCGGCCTGTGGGGCCGCGACACCCGCGACTTCTTCGAGGGGGAGCGCGCCCCCAGCGGCCCCCGCTACGAACGCGACGGCACCATCCGCCGCTCCTGGGCCGACCCGCTCGCGTGGGTCGGACTCCAGAAGGTCGCACCGACCGAGAGCGCCGCCCGCTCCGAACTCCGCTCCCACGTGCGCGGCCTGGAGACGCGCCTGCGCGGGCTCGACGGCGACGTCGTCAGCCGTCGCGACGGCCTGCGCCAACTGGACTCCGCCCGCATGGCCCTGCAACGGGAGGCCGCCTCCCGGCCGCGCGCCCGCGAGT
The DNA here is from genome assembly GCF_040635075.1 of Nocardiopsis sp. NPDC007018. Taxonomy (NCBI): domain Bacteria; kingdom Bacillati; phylum Actinomycetota; class Actinomycetes; order Streptosporangiales; family Nocardiopsidaceae; genus Nocardiopsis; species Nocardiopsis sp. NPDC007018. The sequence continues at coordinate 83,798 of NZ_JBEYHA010000017.1, read as the reverse complement.
ACGCCCAGCGGATCGAGGTCCTGGAGAAGGAGCTCGCCGAGGTCTACGAGAAGCGCGTCTTGCTCGCCGACGAGCGCGACACCCTCCTGCGGGCCCTGGCCAGCGACACGCCGCTCGTGCCCTCACCCACGGGCCACCTGAGGGCGCCGCACATGCCCTACGCCTCCGGTGAGCAGCGCGCCAACCGCTTCCTCCACCTGTGGGTCGCGCTGAGCACACCGCTGCTGCTCATCTCGCTGGCGCTGACGCTGTTCCTGCTCGACGGCCAGATGACGCTGTGGGCCATGCTCGGCGTGGTGCTCGCGTTCGCCGCGATCGACTCCGTCGCCCGCCGCAAGTTCGTCCAGTACCTGACCGGCATCGCGATCGCGGCGGTGGTCGTGGGGCTGGTCGTGGGGGTGGTGGCGGCCTTCGTCGCGGACTGGCGTATCGCCGTCACCGTCCCGATCGTGCTCATCGTGGTCGTGCTCCTGGTGGTCAACATCCGCGACCTCCTGCGTCGCTGACCCGCGGGCCCGCCCGGTTCCGGGTCCGGACCGCCCGCGCCGGGGACGCCGTCGCGAACGGGCATGATGGTCCCATGGACGACGCGCTGTTCGCACGACCCCCGGTCACCGTCGCCCCGGGGGCGGTCCACCTGCCCGGCTGGCTTCCCGCGCGGGACCAGGCCGACCTGGTCCGCCGGTGCCGGGGGTGGGCCCGGGGACCGGCCGGAACACGCCGCCATCCGATGCCGCGCGGCGGCGTCATGAGCGTCTCGATGACCTCCCTCGGGTGGCACTGGAGCCCCGGACCCAACCCGTACGCCCCTGGACCGGAGGCGGAGGGCGGCCCGGGGGCGGGCCGCCGCGGCGGCTCCTCCTACGCCCGTCGGCTCCCCGACGGCACCCCCGTCCAGCCCTTTCCGGACCTGCTCGGCGACCTGGCGGCGCGCGCCGTTCGGGACGCCTACGGCACCCCCCACGACGGCGACCCCTACGACGTGGCCCTGGTCAACTTCTACGACGCCCACGCGCGCATGGGCATGCACCAGGACCGCGACGAACGCTCCCCGGCGCCGGTGGTCTCGATCAGCCTCGGCGACACCTGCGTCTTCAGGTTCGGCAACACCGAGACCCGCACCCGTCCCTACACCGACGTCGAACTCCGCAGCGGCGACCTGTTCGTCTTCGGAGGCCCCTCCCGTCTGGCCTTCCACGGGGTCCCGCGTACGCGACCGGGCACCGCCGACCCCGCTCTGGGCCTGGAGGGACGGCTCAACATCACCCTGCGGGCCTCGGGGCTGCGGGACCGGGCCCGGGGGCGGCCCGGCCCCGGAGAGCCGCCGCCGTGAGCCCTCCCCGGCGACCCGGCGTGTCGGGCCGTCTCCACGGCCCCGCCCGCGTCAGGATCGGGCAGGTCAGGCCAGGCAGGGAAGGGCACACCATGACCGATTCCGCGCCCGAACGCACCATGGCGCTGGGACGCGCGAAGGCGGCGCTCCCGACGGACGCGCCACCTGGCGAGTGCCGGATCTCGCTGTACCGGTCCGGTGAACGCCAGCACGAGGCGGCCACCCTCGCCGAGGCCCACGCCGCCGTGCGGGCCGACCCCTCACTCGGGGTCTGGGTCAGCCTCACCGAACCCAACCGCGACCAGCTGTTGGAGGCCGCCCGCGAGTTCGACCTGCCCCGTCTGGCGGTGGAGGACGCGATCGTCGCCCACCAAAGGCCCAAGGCCGAGATCTACGGCGACGTGTTCTTCCTGGTGTTGCGCCCCGCGGCCTACGACGAACGGGAGGAGACGGTGCGGGTCGGCGAGGTGCACGTCTTCGGCAAGAGCGACGTGGTCATCACCGTCCGCCACGACCCCTCCGTGGACGTCGAACGGATTCGCGCACGGCTGGAGGCCAACCCGCACCTGATGGGGCACGGCGCCCTCGGCGTGATCTACGCCGTCCTGGACCGGGTGGTGGACGACTACGCTCCCGTCGTCGCGGCCCTTCAGGAGGACATCGACGAGGTGGAGAGCGCGGTCCTGTCGGGAGCCAGGAACGCCTCCCGGCGCACCTACCGGCTGGCCCGGGAGATCATCCTGCTGCAACGGGCCGTCGACCCGCTCGGGCGGGTCCTGGAGGAGATCATGGCCCCGCTGGACCGCCCCGAACGGTTCGGGCCGAACATGCCCAAGCCGGGCGAGAGCCACCGCGACGAGCTGCGCGAGCACCTGCGCGACGTGGCCGACCACGTGGCCTCGGCCCAGGACCACGTGGAGGGCTTCCGTCAGCTGCTCGGCAACATCATGACCGTGGAGAGCAACCTCGTCGACCGGGCCCAGAACGAGGCGATGAAGAAGGTGTCGTCCTGGGGCGGCATCCTGGTCGTCCCCACGCTCATCGCGTCGATCTTCGGGATGAACATCGCCCCGCAGCCCGGGTTCCACTGGGTGTTCAGTTGGCCGTTGGTCCTGACCTTCATGTTCCTCTCCTCGCTCCTGCTCTACCTCCTCTTCCGGCGCAACGACTGGCTGTGAGGCCCTCGGCGCCGGGGCTCACGGGTCGAGCAGGGAACGGATCGCCTCCAGCTCGCGGTGGGCCTCGGCGGCGTGTTCCTCGGCCTCGACCCGGGTCCGGCGCCACTCCTGGACCGCCTCCTCGACCTGCTGGTCCAGCTTGCGCTCCTGGAGCCGGAGCACGGCCTCGGCGTCGCCCTTCTCCCGCTCGGCCGCGAAGAAGACGTAGGCGGCCGCGGCCGCCCCCGCCACGGTCAGGGTCCACAGGACGGCGTTACCGGTCGCCAGGGACAACAGCAGCATGACGCCGGTGACGGCGGCCACGCCCCACAGGACCCCGCCGGTGCCGCCCTCGGAGGCGGCCCGCTGACGCAGTCGCCGTCGGGCCTCCTCCACCTGCTGGCGGTCGGCGCCGGAGGACGTGAGGGTGACCGTCGTCCCGTGGAGCCGCAGGTCGGTCGCGGCCGGGAACTGCTCCCCCGCCCGAGCGGCCAGGTCCTGGGCCGTGTCCAGGACGGCGGTGCGCAGGAGTACCAGCGAGAACGTCCGGCGGTGCGGGGGCGCGTCCTCCCGGGTCAGGTCCCGCGACAGCAGGGAGCCCGCGGTGCCGACGTCGTCGCCCCAGGCGGCCGGGGTGCCCGCCTCGCCGTTGTTCTCGATCACCGCGCGCAGGCGGTTGGCCTCGACCAGGAGCGGGGCCTCCTCCCGGCTGCCCTCCTCCACGAGCAGTCGCAGGGTCTCCCAGAGGAAGTCGGAGCTGTCCCGGTCCGGACTGAGCGCCTCGGGTGAGCCGATCCCGCCGTCCGGGGCGGTGATCCCGGTGATCCGCTCCCGTAGTTCGGCCAGCCCACGGGCGGCCCTTCGCTGCGGATCGGCGGTGGCCGAGACGCGCGGGGAGTTCCTGCCGTTGGGCCCCCGGACCCGGCCGCCGGTGTCGGGCACCGACCACGCGTCGACCGCGGGAGCCCGCTCGCCCTCCGCCGACCAGCCGCGCAGCGTGGACAGCAGCAGGTGTTCGCGGGCGTCGTCGCCGAAGGAGCCGTCGGCGGTGAGCATCCACAGGGCGCGCTGGCCGCGGGTCACCTGGGTGTCGGGGCCGGGAAGGCGGGGGAGCAGGTCGGCCGACACGCTCTCCCCGAGGCTGCGGGCGTGCTCGGCGCGGGTGAGGGCACAGGAGAGCGCGGCGAAGCTCCGGGCGCGCGGGGCGTCGATCCGGGAGGCCTCGTCGAAGTGCAGGCGTGCGCGCGAGACGTCGTCGGCCAGCAGGGAGTGCAGGCCGCGGGCGGCCGGGACCAGCCAGTACCCGGGGACGTCCCGCAGATCCAGGCTGGGCATCGGGGTGCCGTCGAGGAGCTGGAGGGTGCGGTGGCGGGCGATGGCGGCGTGGTCGAACATCGACAGGGTGGCGCGCACGTCGCTGAGTTCGATGAAGGCGTCCAGGGTCGCCGACACCCGGTCCAACCGCTGCTCCAAAGTGCCCCGCACCCGGCTCAGTTCGGACCGCATCCGGCTGCGCTCGCGATGCATCTGCGAGTACGCGTTGCTGAGGTCGTCCTGGAGCGCGCGGATTCGGCGGTCCTGGCGACCGTCCCTGCTGAAGAAGATCTGCGAGTAGTCGGTGTAGCTCATGGGTTCCCTTTCCCTGTGCGCCTGCGGTCGCGGGGGCGCACACGGGACTGTGACGGCCCCCGCGCGGTCCTGGTTCGCGGGGGGTTGCCCCGGGGGCGGGCGGGAAGTCAGACTGGGAGCGCTCCCACAACGAAGGGCCCACCCATGAACGCGCCACACCTGCCCCCGCACCTGCTGTTCGGCACCGCCACCGCCGCCTACCAGGTCGAGGGGGCGGCCGCCGAGGACGGCCGAGGGCCGTCCATCTGGGACGCCTACTGCCGCACGCCCGGGCGCGTGGCCCGGGGCGAGAGCGGCGACGTCGCCTGCGACCACTACCACCGCTACGCCGAGGACGTCGCCCTGATCGCCGGGCTCGGCGTGGACCTCTACCGGTTCTCGGTCTCCTGGCCCCGGGTCCAGCCCGACGGCCGTGGCCGCCCCCACCACCGGGGCCTGGCCTTCTACGACCGCCTCGTCGACGCCCTCCTGGAGGCGGGAGTCGCACCCGTCCTCACCCTCTACCACTGGGACCTGCCGCAGGCACTGGAGGAGACGGGCGGTTGGCGGGTCCGTGACACCGCGCACCGCTTCGCCGACTACACGAGGATCGTCGCCGACCGCCTCGGCGACCGCGTCGACCGCTGGATCACCCTCAACGAGCCCTTCTGCAGCGCCTTCGTCGGGCACGCGGTCGGCCGACACGCGCCGGGCACCCGGGAGGGCGCCGGCGCCCTGGCCGCCGCCCACCACCTCCTCCTCGCCCACGGCCACGCCGTCGCGGAGCTCCGCGACGCCGGGGCAGGCCAGGTCGGCATCACGCTCAACCCCGACCACCTGATTCCCGCCACCGGCTCCGAGGCCGACCGCGCCGCCGTCGAACGCGTGCGGACCCTGCACAACCGGACCTGGTTCGACCCCCTGTTCACCGGTGCCTACCCAGACAACGAGCGCGAGGTCTGGGGGCCGCTGGCCGACATGCCCCATCGCGAGGAAGGGGACCTGGAGACCATCGGCCGCCCCCTGGACTTCCTCGGAGTCAACTTCTACCGGCCGCTCATGTTCCGCGCCGCCCCGCACACCGAACCCGACCCTGCCCTGCGCACCGCCGTGGACGTGGGCGCCGAACAGGTGGACCTCGACGGGTACCGGACCACCACCATGGGTTGGCCCGTGGTTCCGGAGAGCTTCGAGGAGCTGCTGGTGGACCTCGACCGTCGGTACCCGGGGCTGCCGCCGATCCTGGTCACGGAGAACGGCTCGGCCGAACCGGACGAGCCCGACGCCGGGGGCCGCGTCCGAGACACGGACCGCATCGCCTACCTGAACGAGCACCTCGACGCCCTCGGGCGCGCGATCCGCGCGGGAGTGGACGTGCGGGGCTACTTCGTGTGGTCGCTGCTGGACAACTTCGAGTGGGCCTACGGCTACGAGCGCCGGTTCGGCCTGGTGCGCGTGGACTACGACAGCCTGGAACGCCACCCCAAGGACAGCTACCACTGGTACCGCGACCACGTCGCCGCGCACCGGGCCCGCCGGGAGTAGGGGCGCCGGGGCCCGCAGCGGACCGGCCCGTGGTGCGCGGGGGAGGGGAGGCCCGGACACGGGGCCGAGTGGTACCCGGACCCCGCGCCCACAGGGTTCCCTGGCAGCCCAACGGCGTGTTGGCATCCGTTCCGATCTGGGGCAAGCTGGTGGGCGTTGGCACACGGGGGCCGCGCAGGCTCATGACGGACGGATCGGGTATGACGCTGCCGCGGGACACGGGTTCGGGGACCAGCGGGAGCCTCAGGGCCGCTCAGCGCATGCTCCAGTTGCAGAACAGCCTGGTGGAACTACTGCGTGCCAAACCGTTCAGCCAGATCACGTACAAGGAGATCACCGAGGGCGTCGACATCGACCGCTCCACCGTCTACCGGTACTACAACCACAAGAACCAGGTACTCCAGGCCGCCGTCGACGTGCGCCTGACCGCCTTCGCCTCCCAGGTGGACCTCACCTTCGGCCGGATGGAGTCCATCGACGGCTACATGGGACGCCTCGTGGACGCCTGGATGGCGCTGTGGCTGGAGTCGGGAGCCCTGCTGGCCGCCGCCTCCGGCCTGGGTTCGGAACCGGGGGAGCAGAGCCTGTGGTGGCGCGAGCGCACCGAACCCTGGACCGAGGCGGTCCGCGAGGCGATCGAGGTGGCGCGCTTCGTCGAGGAACTGCCCAGGGACGGGCGCCCGGCCCTGCCGCTCGCCGAGATGACCGTGGGGCTGTGCCTGTCCACGTTCAACAACGAGCTGACGGTTCCGGGCACCCCCGAGCACCGGGCGATGGTGCGGGACCTGCTGCTCGACGCGATTCTGCGCGTCATGGGCCGCAGGTAGGCCCGCGGTCCGGGCCCCGGGGCTCAGGACCGCTGCCGGGCCAGTTTGCCGAACGAGCCGACGACCGCCCCGAACGCGAACATGGAGGCCTCGTCCTCGTCCATGTGCACGATCCCGGCCGGGATGCGCACACGGTAGGGCTTCTCCTCGGCGGGCAGGAACTCCAGCCCGTCGATGATCCCCTGACCCTCCAGCATCAGGAGGGCCTCCCCGACCCGCCCGGTACGGTCTCCCCGCGCCCAAATCGACATACGTTCACCCTAACTACAGCGCGTGGCCGAACGCGGTGCCGCGTCCGTCTCCGGTGCGGCCGCGCCATGGGATCGCGGGAGGTTCGCGGCAAAGCGAACCCGACCTGGTACACCCGGTTGACGGAGCGCTGGCGTCCCCGACCGGGTGGGGGACTCTGTTCCCAGTGATACCACCGTCGGTACCGTTGCACGTGCACCCTCACGTGAGGATGGCCGGAATCGGCCACGGCGCCGGGGACGCGGCGCCCGGCGGGTGGCCGGTGGGGCGCCCCCTGGGGCGGGGGCGCCGACTCAGGGCGACAGGACGGTCATCTCCTCGTCGCGCGCGTCGAGGGCGGTCAGGGAGGTCGGTGCCGCGGGGGGCTCCTCCGAACGGGGCCCGGAGACCGCCAGCACCCCCTCGCCGTCCTCCGCCTCGCCCTCGGCCCCGCCAGACACGGAGAGTGAGTCGACCTCGCGCGAGGCCGCGGCCAGGTAGTGCCAGCGGCTCTCGTCGTCGCGCCACCACGTGCCCGCCGCCACCTGGCGGTCGAGGTTGCTGCACGCCCAGCCGCCCTCGCGCTCACCGGCCACCGCGGCCCGGGTGCCCTCGGAGGTCCGCGTCACCAGTACCGCGCGGGCCAGCCCGCCGCCGTCGTGCCCGCCGAAGCGCACGCAGACCCACCTGCCCTCGCCGCCGCCGGGCAGCTCCTGGACCGCGAACTCCCACGCGGTGGCCGTCCGCACGGGCTCCTCCGGCAGCTCGCCCGCGCACGCCAGGTCTCCCCACAGGCCGAAACCGCGCTCCGACTCCAGGACCTCGTGCGGTCCCAGGCGCCGGATCTCCGAGGGCGGGGGCGGCATGTACCCCAGATGGGCGGTGTCCCAGCCGCCAAGGTCGACGGCGGCGTAGGGCTCTCCGTGCGCGACCTCGGGCGCCCGCAGGCGTAGGACCGGTCCGGCACCGCAGTGGTCGCCGGTGGCGAGTGCCCCGGTCACCCCGTCCCGCTGGTCGACCGGCGTCCACTCCGGCTCGGCCCCTCCCAGAGGAGAGGAGTCCGCCTCCGTCACCCACGGGGGCAACAGGTAGTGGGTGCCCTCGTCGGTGTCGGCCAGACGCAGCGCGGGCCAGTTGGCCACTCCGTTGCCGGGCTCGGCGTACACCTCCACCAGTTCCGTGGCGGCGCGCCCGTCCCCGGCGTCCCGGCGGGTGTAGCGGGCGACCCGGGGGCCGTCGTGCAGCAGCACCACCTCACGGTCGGCCACCGTGCCCGCGAACAGTATCCGGGGCTCGCCGGGGGCCACCCCCCGCTCCTCGGCCTCCTGTTCGGACCAGGCCGTGAGGGCCCGCCGGGTGAGGGCGCCGTCGTCCACGGCGTCACCGCGGGGGTGCCAGGAGGTCAGGTCGAGCCGGAAGCTCTCCCGCCACGCGTCCGGGGCGGTGGCCCCGGCCAGGCGGGGCGAGGAGGAGACCGGTGTCGCGAAGTGCGTACCCCCGTCCGGGTCGGCGGTGGTGAGCCCCAGGGCCATCACCGCGAGGACGAGTCCTCCGGCGGCCGTCAGCAGCCCCCGCCGGTGCAGCCAGGAACCCCGGCCGCTCACCCGCACGACGGTGGGGTCGGGCAGGGGCGGTGTGGCCGGCAGGGCTCGGGCGCGGTCCACCGCGCCCGCGGCGTCGCGGACCCCGACGGACGCCAGGAGCGCCGTGGTGCCCCGCGCGTCCAGGCCCTCCAGGCGCATCAGGACGTAGGCCGCCCGGGCGGGGGAGTCCAGGCCCTCCAGGGGTTCCAGGGCGCGGACCTCGCCGCCGCTCCCGTCCACGGGCGTGACCCGCAGTCCCGCTCGTCCCCGCGGGTGCCAGCGGCGGGGGTGGAGCGATCTGCGCAGGACCCGCCGTCGGGTCCTGGCGTACTCGCGCGGGCGCGGATGGCGGCGGCCGCGCGGCAGGGCGCCGGTCACCAGACGGTGCGCCTCCTCCAGCAGGCCGGGAGAGTCCCGGTGGCCGGACAGGGCGGCCAGGGACAACAGGACCAGGGCGCGGTACGGGTTGCGGGGGAGCTCGGACTCCGGTTCCGGTGGCATGACTCTCCTAGGCGGAAGGGGAGGGGCTTCCGCGAACGGGGGGTATGTCGGAGTGAGCCTAGGGAGACGGGCACCCGCGTACCCACGGAACGCCGATACCCGCCCCCTATGTCCGGAAAGTCGACGGTGCGGAGCGTGCCGCGCGGTGGGAGGGCGAGCGGACGCGGGTGTCAGCGCGGCGGGGGAGCACCGTCGCCCGAACGAGAACTCGTGTCCGATGGGCCGGAAATGTCACCGGATCACAGAGGGAACCCCGAACTCCGGGTGAGCAAGGCGTTCATGGCCGTGCACTGGTGGCCGCACGGACAGAGATTGCGGCCCGTGGCCGGGCGCCGCCGGTCGCGGAGGCCGCTCAGAAGAACGAGCTTCGAAGCAGCTCGGCCCGCTCCGTGTGCCGGGCCATCCATCGGAAGCGGGGCGAGCGCGATGACCAGCGGGCCCGAGCCAACCGGTTCCGGAGGAGCATCGGCACGAGTACCAGCAGTCAACCGGCGCCAGCCCGCACGGCGACGGGAAGCTCCACCAGGGGGCCCGAGTTCAGGGTGGACTGTGTCAGTAGGAAATCTACGACATAAAGGTGGGGCTTCGGGGCGCGCACTCTTTCCAAGAGAGCATGCCGAGTTCACGCACGAGGAAAGGGTCTGAGTCCGTACTCCGGAGAGCGCCGGGGCGGAACGCGGTGGGTGGGTGATCCGCACCGGCGACCATCAGCGTCGTGCCCGCGTCACCCCCACGATGCGGGTGGCGCGGGCACGGGCCGGGGTCGTGCGGTTGGTCGGTTCCCGAGCGGCGTGGTGCCGCTGACGGTGGCGGGTCGTGCCGCCGCTCGGGCCGCACGCCACCGGGCTGACCAGCCCTCGTGGCGGTCACGGCGGGGCGACGGCGTCAGCCGGGACACCGTTCGTGGCCGGCGTGTCGTGACCGCGCGGTTCGGGAGACCGCCGCCGGCCCGGTCACAGGAAGCCGGGGGGCACGGTCATCAGATCGATGCCCCACATCCATGGCAGGACGTAGAGGACGCTCCCGGCGATGAGGGCCAGTGCGACCCAGTTCAACCAGAACCCGGCCCTGACCATCTCCATGATCGTCAGTTTCCCGGTGCCGAACATGATCGCGTTCGGCGGGGTTCCCACCGGGAGCATGAACGCGCAGTTCGCGGCCATCGCGCAGGGGACCATCAACGCGTACGGATGAATGTTCAGGGAGACCGCGAAGGCGGCCATGACCGGGAGGATCATCGTCGCCGTCGCGGCGTTCGAGGTGATCTCCGTGAGGAACAGCACGAGCGCGGTGGAGATGATGATGATCAGCACCACGCTGATCCCGTCGAGCGTGCGCAGCTGTGCGCCGATCCACGAGGAGAGGCCGGTCTCGACGAACCCGGCCGCGATGGCCAGTCCGCCACCGAACAGCAGGAGGATGCCCCAGGGGATGCGCTTCGAGTCCTCCCACTGGAGGATTCTCTTGTCCCTGCGACCACGGGTCGGCAACGTGAACAGGGCCGCCATCGCGGCGATCGCGATCACTCCGTCGCTGATGCCCGGAAGGAGGTCCTCCCAGAGGAAGGAGCGGGTCACCCACAGGAACGCGGCGGTGAGGAAGACGCCGAACACGACCTTCTCCTCGGTGGACGTCCTGCCGAGGGACCTCCTCTCCTCCCGGATGATCTCCTTGCCGCCGGGAAGGTGCTTGAACCCGACCCTGAACTTGATGCCCGTCAGGTAGAACCAGGTGAAGGCGAGGAGGAGGGCGGCGATCGGGACGCCGAACATCATCCATCCGCCGAACGAGATGGTCTGGCCGAAGAGCTCTCCGGAGGTCGCGGCGAGGATGGCCAGCGGCGGTGTGCCGATCAGCGTTCCGAGGCCGCCGATGGTGGCCGCGTACCCGATGCCGAAGACCATCGACTTCTCGAACTTCGGCAGGTCGTCGGCGAACTCCCCGCCGCGCAGCGAACGGGCGGCCTGGTAGGCGACCGCCAGCCCCACGGGGATCATCATCATCGTGGCGGCCGTGTTGGAGACCCACATCGACAGGAATCCGGTCGCGACCATGAAGCCGAGAATGATCCGGCGCGGGCTCGTGCCGATCGCCGAGACGATGGTGAGGGCGATCCGTTGGTGGAGGTTCCACTTCTCCATGGCGATCGCGATGGAGAACCCGCCCAGGAAGAGGAAGATGATGTCGTTGCCGTAGGCCGAGAACACGGTGTCCCCGTCCAGCGCGCCGGTGAGCGGCAGGAGCACGATGGGGAGCAGGGACGTGACCGGGATGGGGATCGCCTCGGTGATCCACCAGGTAGCGACCCAGAGGGTGGTGGCGAGGACCGCCCTGCCCTCGGGGGAGAGCCCCGCGGGTTCGAAGACCAGCAGCGTGATCAGGAACAGCAGCGGCCCGAGGACCAGGCCGATGAGCCGCGCGGGCGTGTACCCGGGGTCGGAGCCGTCGGCCTCCTGGTCCGACTCCGGGGGCCCGGGATCGCCGGGCGCTTCGGCGGCACCGGCGCCCCCGCCCGCCGCGGACGGCACCGGCACCTTCCGTCGCGGCGTCCCGCGCTTGGAGAACGTCAGTAGGTCCTTGATCTGCCGGTGTGACACCCACAGGCTCCACCAGAGGGAATGCGGATAGGAGTGTGCCATTGCGGTACCTTCTCTGGTTCTTCGGCTCGGCGTGGTTGCGGAGATCGGTTCGGGGGTGGAACCGGGTCCCAGGCGGCACTCGTGGTCAGGGAGTCGGTGCGCGTCGCCTCGACGCCGCCCGGGTGAGGGCGGGTCGGCCGCCCGTGTCCGGCGCCCTCGCTCTCGGTCGGTCAGTCGTGCAGGCTCCGGAGGACCTTGTGGAACTCCGCCTTGCCTTCGAGCCCGATGCCCGGGAGTTCACCCGGCGCCACGCGGCCGTGCGTGATCACCGCGTCGTCGGTGAAGCCACCGGTCGGCTGGAACTCTCCGGGGTAGGACTCGTTGCCGCCGAGTTTGAGGGCCGAGGCGATGTGCAGGGAGAACTGGTGCCCGCCGTGCGGGACGCACCGGCGGGAGGACCAGCCGTGCTGGTCGAGCATGGCCAGGACACGGCGGTACTCGGTGAGCCCGTAGCTCAGTGCCGGGTCGACCTGGATGAAGTCGCGGTCCGGGCGCATCCCCCCATAGCGGATGAGGTTCCGGGCGTCCTGCAACGAGAAGAGGTTCTCGCCGGTCGCGATGGGATGGCGGTACTCCTCCGACAGCGTCGCGTTGAGACGGTAGTCCAGCGGGTCGCCGACCTCCTCGTACCAGAAGAGGCCGTACTGGTCGATGGCTCGGCCGTAGTCCAGGGCGGTACGCAGGTCGAACCTCCCGTTGACGTCGACCATCAGGCGGGAGCCGTCACCGCCCAGGACGTCGATGACCGCCTCGATGCGCCTGAGGTCCTCGGCCAGGTCGGCGCCGCCGATCTTCATCTTGACGATCTCGTACCCGGCGTCGAGGAAGCCCCGCATCTCGTCCCGCAGGTCGTCCAGGGTCTTGCCGGGCGCGTAGTAGCCGCCGGCGGCGTAGACGAAGACGTCCTCGTCGGGGTCGCCGTCCCCGTAGTGATCGGAGATCCACCGGTACAGCGGCACCCCCGCGGCCTTGGCGGCGAGGTCGTGCAGCGCCATGTCGACCACGCCGACGGCGACGGAGCGTTCACCGTGTCCGCCGGGCTTCTCGTTGCGCATCACGACCTCCCACGCCTGGGCGGGGGAGAGCGCGCCGTGCTCGTCCAGCAGTTCCTCCGCGGCGGCGTTGCGCAACCGTGGCAGCACCCGCTCGTTCAGGATGGCCGTGGCGTTGTAACGGCCGTTGGAGTTGAAGCCGTAGCCCACCAGGGGTCTGCCGTCGACCACCACGTCACTGACCAGCGCGAGGATCGTGCAGTCCATGTTGCTGAAGTCGATGTAGGCGTTGCGCATCGATGAGCTGATGGGGATGGTGCCGGCATGGGCGGAAACGATTCTCATGGACTTCTCTCTGCGGCAGGGACTTATAAGGCTCTTATAAGTACGGGGCGGAGTCTAAGCTGAATGAGACGGGGGTCACAAGACCGTGGGTGGGGAAAAGAGGAGAGAGGTCACCATGACCAGCGAGAACGCCTTCTCCAGCAAGGGCGGGCTGGCCTACACCGAACTGCGTCGCCGTATCACCGTCGGAGAGCTCGTCCCGGGGTCACGTCTGTCGCAGTACGCCCTGGCCGAGGAGCTGGGGATGAGCATCACCCCTCTGCGCGAGGCGATCAGGCGCCTGGTCAGTGAGAGGTGGGTCGAGATGGACGCTCACCGTGACGTGCGGGTGGCTCCCATGAGCGCCTCCGAGGCGCGTGAACTGTTGGAGGCCCGCTTCTCGCTGGAACCGTCGGCCACCGAGCTCGCCGCCCTCCGCAGGACGGAGGGGGAGATCGCCGCGATGCGGTCGGCGGCCGACGCGCTCCTGCCGGTCACCCGTACCTGGGGAGAGGACGCCATCGCCGCCCATCGGGCCTTCCACCGGGCCATCTATACCGCCTCCCACAACAAGGTGATGATCGGGCTGCTGGACGACCTGTGGGACAAGGCCGACCGCTACCGGCGGATCGGCCTGGAACTGCCCGCGGGCGCCGAGCCGCGCACCCTCGACCTGAACCAGCATCACAGGATCTTGGAACTCGTCGTCGCCGGTGACGGTACGGCCGCCGCCGCTCTGGTGCGCTCCCACATCCGCAACAGCCTCGGGGCGGCCGTCACGGACGCCCTCGGGGATCTGGAGCGCGTCTACCACCCCCTCGCCGTGCGTCCGACCTGAGGTCCCCGCGTCTTCGGGGCCCGCGCGAGCGCCGGTGCGGAACGGGTGATCCGCACCGACGGCCCGCGCGCGGACGACTCAGCCGGGGTTGTGTGCGATGACCAGGTCGGTCAGCTCCTGGCTGGGGAAGTCCATGACCACCACGCCGGTACGGGGCGCCGACACCGGGCGCAGGTGGTCGACGGCGCGCGGGTTCACGCCCCGGATGCCCAGCCCGCCCCAGGCGACCTCGCGGGGGTTGGCCCAGGGGGCTCCGCTGCCGCTGAGGTGGTTGACGTACAGGGTTTCGTCGGCGCCGTCGGCGGTCCGGTCGAAGTGCGTGCGGGCCTTGTCCCACTTGGCGGGGATGTCGAAGAGGGTGGGCACGCGGTAGTCGTCCTGGATGTCCAGCGAGGAGCCGTTCCAGTGGACGCCGTAGTCACGGGAGGCCGCGAAGTCCTGCACGATGACGATCCGCCCCCGGACCTCGCCGAGGTCGGGCACGCGGTCGACGCCCTGCTCGGGAACCCACAGCCGCTCTCCCAGGATGTCCCGGGTGTCCGGGTTCTCCTCGATGTAGTGGTCGAGGGTCTCCTCGTAGCTCCGGGTGTTCTCCTCCTCGGTGTGCTCCTTCTTCATCCGCATGAGCACGGTTTCGGAGGGGTTCGCGTCGAGGAACGCCCCGATGTCGGTGACCACGTCGGTGAAGTTCAGGTTCAGGTACTCGACACCGTGGTGGATGGGGAAGGCGTCCCGGTAGTGGCGGGTGCGCACGTCCAGGAAACGCACCCCGGAGCCGAGCTGCTCGGAGAGCGTGAGGTCCTGGGTGCGCGACCACACGGTGCCGGTCCAGGCACCGGTGTCGTGGGTGCCCGGGATCGACAGCGCGGCCAGGCTGGTGCCGTCGGGGATCGGTGCCATCCAGGTGGCGCGCGCCGTGTCGGGTCCGTCCTCGGCCGCGGCCGGGGCGGCGGGGGAGAGCGCGGACAGGAGTGAACCGGCGAGGATCAGGGCCGTCAGAACCGGCCCGGTACGTCGGGGGAGCGCCGTGGCGGCGGAGGGGAGGGTGAGCATGGGGGTCCTTCGCGAGCGGGGGTGTGGCCCCGGTAACGGGCCGCCTTCACCCTGTCACGCGGCGGCTCCGTTGGCATCCCCCCTACCTCACGCCGTCGGCGGACGACGGGTGACGGGCGCCCGCGCGCACGCGTGGCGCACCCGTCAACCCGGTGTCGGGACGTCCGGACCCTAGCGGGTCTTCACGAGGGTCGCGATGAGGCCCGAGATGATCATCATGGACAGGCTGACGATCATGAGCACGAACGCGATGGTTCCGATCATGGTGCTTCCTTCACTGTGTCGTCCCCCGGGCGCCGTGGGCCGTTTCCCCCGGCGCCCGGCACACCGGGACACCCGGAGTCTCGGGCGCGGCATGTTACCTCTTCGGTGGATCACCCTATCTCTCCGTCGCGGGGACGCCGCCTCGGGTCGCCGCTCTGACCAGCGTGGTTCAGCTCTCGTTCCAGAACCGCTGATAGGACCGGACCAGCCAGGCGTCGGCCCAGCCGGTGTCGGGTGCCGCGGGCAGGGGGGAGGTCCGGCACAGATCCTCCAGGCGTCCCTCCAGCTCCCCGGTCCGTTCCAGGGCCTCGTCTCGGGTGTGCTCGCCCCGGCGCAGTGCCAGGAGCCAGTCCCGGTCGGGCTCGGGCATGGGCAGGGTGATGCCACCGGACTCCATCAGTTCCACGCCCTGGAGGCCCAGCCGGACCATGTGATACGCGTACTTCGTGTCGAAGCCGTGCCTCTCGACCAGTTCGGGACGGTTGGTGTGCCTGCCGCCCCGGGTGCCCGCCATACGGTCGCGTTGGGCGCGCAGGTAGCCGAGGAAGCGCTCACCCGCGCGCCGGGACAGGAAGCGGTGGGCGTTGGCGCGCAGCTCGCGGCCGACGGGGGTGAGGGTGACGATCTCCTCCTCGGGGACGAAGAGCGGCAGCAGGATGGTGGGGTTGCCCTCCAGAGCAAGACGGGTCCACTTGCGCAGCGAGTAGACGGTCAGGTCCAGGTCTCCCGGACCGGACCGGGCGTGTTCGCCCTGGTCGCGGAGGATGAACTGCTCGAAGGAGCGCAGGCCGATGACGTATTCGGGCGGTTCGACGCAGATCCCCATCTCGTCACGGTCGTTCTGGCCTTCGAGGTTGAGGCCGTGGACGACGGAGCCGACCTGGCAGCGCAGGACGGTGCCGCGCTCGGCGATGCGGGCGAACTCCTCGCTGGAGTGCTTCACCTGGGTCTCCCCCTTTGGCGGATCGTGGTGGCCGCAACCTATCGGGGCGGAGTCGGGGGCCACGAACCGTTTTCGGGGGCCGTCACCCCGTACGCGCCGCACCAGAGGACTCACGGGGCGGGACAACAGAGCACCGCTTCCCCAACACACCGGGTCTGCTGGGCGGACCGCCACCTCACAGGACCAGGAACACGACCAGCACCACGGTCAGCAGGATCACGTACGACACGGCGTGCGCGCGGTCGGGAATCCGGCCCGTGACGCGGCGGACCACGGCGATGGTGGGCAGGGAACCGGTGAGGAGCAGGGCACCGGCCGCGAGGTCCACCGAACCCAGGTGCCCGTGGGCGGTCCCGGCGCCACCGGTACCGCACAGCGCGTACACCAGGGTCCCGGCCAGCGCGACCGGCACGGTGAGCGGGTTGGCCGTCGCCGTGGCCTCGCCCATGGACAGGCCGCGTCGGCGCAGTAGGGGCACGGTCATGACGCTGCCGCCCACGCCCAGGAACCCGGTGACGGCGCCGATCCCCAACCCGACCGCTCGGGTCGCTCCGGGGCGCGGGACTCGGGGTGTGCTCCCCGGCGACGGGGTGAGGAATCCCCGGCGCAGCACGCTGTCGGCGATGGTCACCGCCAGGTAGGCCACGAACAGGGCGTGCTGGGCCGTGCCGCCCGCCAAGGTGGCGGCCAGGGCTCCGGCGGCCGACCCCAGGCCGATGGGCGCGGCCAGGGGCCACAGATACGCCCGGCGCAGCCGCCCGGCACGGTGCTGGGCCCAGGTGGCGCTCAGGGAGTTGACCACCATGACGGCGGTGGAGGTGGCCACGGCCACCGCCATGGCGTCCACGCCCGGTTCGGCACGGGCCAGGGTGACGGCGTACACGACCGGGACGGTCACGAAGCCGCCGCCGAAGCCGAACACCACCGTGGTGACGCCGGTCAGGCAGCCCAGGGCCAGGAGGAGAAGGGTCGAGGAGAGCACCCGCACCACCGTAGGGACCACGGTCGTGGCGCGCATTCGATGAGTGGACGGGAACGATCGCGCAACGGACACGTTAGTGTCGGCTTCCGTGCGTAACGTCCCCATCGCCGAAGTGGACCACGTCGACCGGCCCGTGCTGGCGATCGGCACCGACTACCCGCCCGGGTTCGTCCTGGCCCGGCACCGGCACCGCCGCGCCCAGTTCCTGTACGGGTCGACCGGGGTGATGCGCGTGGTCACCGACGACGGGGCGTGGACCGTGCCGCCGCAGCGCGCGGTGCTCGTGCCCGCCGGGACGGACCACGAGGTGACGATGGAGGGGGTCAGTACCCGGAGCCTGTACGTGGAACCCGCCTCGGTGCCGTGGTTCCCGGTCCGCTGTCAGGTGGTGGAGGTGTCCCCGCTCCTGCGGGAGCTGTTGTCGGCGGCGGTGGACATCGAGCCGCGCCACGACCGGCACGGGCGTGACGCGGCCCTGGTCGAGCTGTTGTTGTACGAGCTGAGGGGCCTGGTGCCGCTGCCGTTGGACCTTCCCCTGCCGCGCCACGAGGGCCTACGCGTTCTGTGCGAGGAGTTCCTGGAGCAACCGCGCGTGCACGACCCGCTCGCGCGGTGGGCGGGGCGGCTGCACGTGAGCGAGCGCACGGTGAACCGGTTGTTCCGGGCCGAGACCGGGATGGGCTTCGCGCGGTGGCGTCAGCGCGCCTGCGTGCTGCGTTCGCTGCCCGCCCTGGCTCGGGGGGAGGCGGTCGCCCGGGTGGCCGCGGACCTGGGGTACGGGAGTCCGGCCGCGTTCTCCGCGGCCTTCGCGCGGCTGTTGGGGAGCAGCCCCCGGGACCACCGCCCCACGCACGCCCTGTGATCACGGGCGGTGGTGGGTGCGGCCGGGGGCGTTCCCGTGGTCACCCCTTGGGGCGCTGGTCGACGATGCGGCGGAACTTACCCACCGAACGCTCGATCTGCTCGGGATCTACCACGTCCACGGTCACGCTCACGCCCACCCGGTCCTTGATGGTCGCGGTGATCTCCCGGCTCAGGACGGTGCGCCGGTCGGAGGTGCAGTCCGGGGACGCCTCCACCCTGACGGCCATGCGGTCCAGGCGGCCCTCCTTGGTGAGCACCAGCTGGAAGTGCGGGGCGAGCCCGTCCAGGCCGAGCACGATCTCCTCGATCTGGGTCGGGAAGACGTTGACCCCGCGCAGGATGATCATGTCGTCGCTGCGGCCGGTGATCTTGTCCATGCGGCGCATCGGGCGGGCCGTGCCCGGGCGCAGGGTGGTGAGGTCGCGCGTGCGGTAGCGGATGACCGGCATGGCCTGCTTGGTCAGCGAGGTGAAGACCAGTTCGCCGTTCTCGCCGTCGGGCAGCACGTCCTGCGTGACCGGGTCGAGTACCTCGGGGAGGAAGTGGTCCTCCCACACGTGCAGGCCGTCCTTGGTCTCCACGCACTCGTTGGCCACGCCCGGCCCCATCACCTCGGAGAGGCCGTAGATGTCCACGGCGTTGATGTCGAAGCGCTCCTCGATCTCCAGGCGCATCCGCTCGGTCCAGGGTTCGGCGCCGAAGATCCCCACCTTGAGCGAGGTCGTGCGGGGGTCGATGCCCTGGCGCTCGAACTCGTCCATCAGGGTCAGCATGTAACTGGGCGTGACCATGATGATCTCGGGCCGGAAGTCCTGGATGAGCTGGACCTGCTTGGCGGTCTGGCCGCCGGAGGCGGGAATGACCGTGCAGCCGAGCTTCTCGGCGCCGTAGTGGGCGCCGAGGCCGCCGGTGAACAGGCCGTACCCGTAGGAGACGTGGACCTTGTGGCCGGGGCGGCCCCCGGAGGCGCGGATCGAGCGCGCCACGACGGTGGCCCAGGTGTCGATGTCCTCGCGCGTGTAGCCGACCACGGTGGGCTGGCCGGTGGTGCCGCTGGAGGCGTGGACGCGGCTGACCCGCTCCTGCGGTACCGCGAACATCCCGAACGGGTAGTTGTCGCGCAGGTCGGCCTTGGTGGTGTGCGGGAAGAGGGCGAGGTCCTCCAGTGACCCGAGGTCCTCGGGGCGCACCCCGGCCTCGTCGAACTTGCGCCGGTAGAGGGGCACGTTCGTGTAGGCGTGCTCCAGGGTCCAGCGCAGGCGCTCGAACTGGAGGGAGCGCAGCTCGTCGACACTCATGCGCTCGGCCGGGTCCAGGGTCTCGGGCGCGGGGGCCTGCCCGAGACGCTTCTGGAGGGCGGTTCCGGCCGACTGCGTGGTGGTGTCCTGGCTTGCCATGGGCCTCTCCGGGTACTGTGCACGGTGTTTCCGCCGGGCCGGGCTCGGTCGGCCGTCCCGTGAGAGGGGGGCGGGGTCCGCCGTGCTGAGCCGCGGCGCACGTTCTGGCGGTGCGACCGCGCCGAGGTGGGTCTTCGCCGGTCCGTGGAGGGGACCGACTTGCTTACTGACCGAACGTTCGGTTACTAATGCATTTATTCAGTCTCCGTGTGGCCGTGTCAAGGAGACGTGTTGATCAGTTCACACAGGACGGTGGCACAGGCCACCGCCACCAGCAAGGGAGGCCGTTCGTGAGCGACGTCTACGTGGTCGACGGGGTGCGCACCCCCCAGGGCCGTTACGGGGGCGCCCTGTCGGCCGTCCGACCCGACGACCTCGCCGCCGGAGCGGTGGCCGAGGCGGTCCGCCGCGCCGGGGTGCCCGGCGAGGCCGTGGACGAGGTCATCCTCGGCGCCGCCAACCAGGCGGGGGAGGACAACCGCAACGTCGCCCGCATGGCGGCCCTCCTCGCCGGGCTGCCCACCTCGGTCCCGGGCTACACCGTCAACCGGCTGTGCGCCAGCGGTCTCACCGCCGTCGCCTCGGCCGCGCAGGCCATCCGCGCGGGCGAGGCCGATCTCGTGGTCGCGGGCGGGGTGGAGTCCATGACCCGCGCGCCCTGGGTGATGGCCAAGCCCGGCACCGCCTGGGCCAAGCCCGGCGAGGTCGCCGACACCTCTCTGGGCTGGCGCTTCACCAACCCGCGCTTCGCCGACGCCGACGCCGACACACCGCCCGGCGCCTCACCCGACGAGCTGCGCTACACCCTGTCAATGGGCGAGACGGCGGAGGAGGTCGCCGCCCTGGAGGGCCTCACCCGTGAGGAGTGCGACGCCTTCGCTCTGCGGAGCCACCAGCGGGCCGTGGCCGCAGCCGAGGCGGGCCGGTTCGCGAACGAGATCGTCCCCGTCACCGTGCGCGGCCGCAAGGGGCAGACCCAGGAGGTGACCCGGGACGAGGGCCCGCGCCCCGGCTCCACCATGGAGAGCCTCGCCCAGCTCCGCCCGGTCTTCCGCCAGGGCGGCATCGTCACGGCGGGCAACTCGTCCTCGCTCTCCGACGGCGCCTCCGCGCTGGTCCTGGCCAGCGGCGAGGCCGTGCGCAGGTACGGCCTGACCCCCCGCGCCCGGGTCGTCGCGGCCGCCTCGGCCGGAGTGGACCCGCAGGTCATGGGACTGGGGCCGGTTCCGGCCACCCGCAAGGTCCTCGGCCGGGCCGGGTGGACGCTGGACGAGGTCGGCGCGGTCGAGCTCAACGAGGCCTTCGCCGCCCAGGCGCTGGGCGTGCTGCGACGGCTCGACCTGGACGAGTCACGCGTCAACGCGGACGGCGGCGCGATCGCCCTGGGCCACCCCTTGGGCTCCTCCGGTGCGCGTCTGGTCGTCACACTGGTGAACCGCATGGAGCGCGAGGACGCCCGGAGGGGCCTGGCCACCCTGTGCGTGGGCGTCGGCCAGGGCACCGCACTGCTGGTGGAGCGCCCGTGACGCCGCGTTCCGACACCGGCGGCACCGCTCCGGACCGCTCCGGGCCGGAGAGCACCGCCCCCCACCCCACCGAGGACGGCCCGACCATGGACTTCGAGACCCTGCGCGTCGACTGGTGCGAGGACCGCGCGGTGGTGGAACTGCACCGCCCCGAGGCACGCAACGCCATCAACGGGCGGATGATCGCCGAGCTGCACGAGGTGTGCTCCCGGATCGAGGCCGATCCCCGCCCCCTTCTGCTGACCGGCCACGGCACCGTGTTCGCGGGCGGTGCCGACATCGCCGAGCTGCGCGAACGCGGCCGTGAGGAGGCCCTGGCCGGGATCAACAGCCGTCTGTTCGAGCGGCTGCACCGCCTCACCGCCCCCACGGTGGCGGCCGTCGACGGGTTCGCGCTCGGTGGGGGCGCGGAGCTCTCCTACGCCTGCGACATCCGTATCGCCACCCCCACCGTCGTGTTCGCCCAGCCCGAACCGGGGCTGGGCATCATCGCCGGGGCGGGGGCGTGCTGGCGGCTCAGGGACCTCGTGGGCGCCTCGGTGGCCAAACAGGTGCTGTTGGGCGGGTACCGCCTGGACGCCGAGGCGGCGCTGCGCCACGGGCTGGTGGCCGAGGTCGTCCCCGCCGAGGAGCTGCGCGAGCGCGCGCACGCCCTGATCGACCGGATGGCCGCCTCATCGGCGACCGCCCTGCGCATGACCAAGCTGGTGCTGGACGCCGAGGGAGCGCACCCCTTGGCCGACGACCTCACCCAGGCGGTGCTGTTCGAGAGCGCCGACAAGCACGACCGTATGACCCGTTTCCTGGAGAGGAAGAAGCGTTGAGCGAGATCACCCCGCAGGGCGTGCCCGACACCGTCGCCGTCATCGGCGGCGGCACCATGGGCGCCGGGATCGTCCAGCAGTTCCTCATGGCCGGGGCGCGCGTGGTGCTGGTCGAGGCCACGACGGACGCCGCCGAGGCGGGGGTGGGCCGGGTGTCGGCCGGGCTCGACAAGGCCCGGGAACGCGGCAAGATCGAGGCGGCCCCCGCCGACTACCTGGCCCGTCTGGGCACCGTCACCGACGCCTCGGAGCTGCCCGCCGACACCGGCCTCGTCGTCGAGGCCGTCCCGGAGCGGCCCGCGTTGAAGATCGCGGTGCTCACCGCCGCCGAGGTGGCCGTGGGCGAGGACACCGTCCTGGCCTCCAACACCAGCTCCCTGTCGGTCACCGAACTGGCGGCGGCCCTCAAGCGTCCCGGCCGGTTCCTGGGCACGCACTTCTTCAACCCGGTCCCCGCCTCCAAGCTCGTGGAGATCGTGACCACGCCCGAAACCGACCCCGCCGTCCTGGAGACGGTGCGCGGCTGGGTCGGCGCCCTCGGCAAGACCGAGATCGTGGTCCGGGACGCCCCCGGGTTCGCCACCAGCCGCCTGGGCGTCATGCTGGGGCTGGAGGCCATCCGCATGGTGGAGGAGGGCGTGGCCTCGCCCGCCGACATCGACACCGCCATGGAACTCGGCTACCGCCACCCGATGGGCCCGCTCAGGCTCACCGACCTGGTCGGGCTCGACGTCCGCCTGGCCATCGCCGAGTACCTGGCGGGCGAACTGGGGGACCGGTTCTCGCCCCCCGAGCTCCTGCGCCGTAAGGTCGCCGAGGGCAGGCTCGGCCGCAAGAGCGGCGAGGGATTCCACCTCTGGGACAAGGGAGACAAGGCGTGAGTGAGGACAGGGCCGCGGAGTTCGGCGAGGTCGACGGGGTCGCCACCATCAGGCTCAACCGCCCGGGGCTGACCCGGCGTGCGAAGGAGGAGCTGCTGGAGGCGGTGACCCGGGCGGCGGAGTCCACCACCGCCCGCGCCGTGTTGTTCCTGGGTTCGGACCGGGCGTTCTGCCTGGGGCAGGATCTGGCGGAGCACGCGCGGATTCTGGAGGAGACCCCCGACCAGGCGCTCAGTACGGTGCGCGAGCACTACAACCGGATCGTTCTGGCCCTGGAGAGCGTGCAGGTGCCTGTCGTGGTCGGGATCGGCGGCGCGTGCGTGGGCGCCGGGCTGGGGTTCGCCCTGGCCGGTGACGTACGGGTGGCCGCTGGCCGCGCCAAGTTCGGCACCGCGTTCACCGGGATCGGGCTGGCCTCGGACTCCGGTCTGGCCTACCGGCTGGTGCGCTCGCTCGGCCAGGCGCGTGCCATGGAGCTCATGCTGCTGGGCACCGTGTTCGGTGCCGAGCGCGCCCTGGAGCTGGGCCTGGTCACGGAGGTCGTGGACGACCAGGAGTGGCAGACGCGCGCCCGTGAGGTGGCCGTCCAGCTCGCTTCGGGGCCCACGGCGGCGTTCGTGGCGGCCAAACGCGAGGTGCGTTCGGCGGCGGAGGGGCAGAGCGATCTACGCGAGCTGCTGGAGGAGGAGGCCGACCTCCAGAACCAGCTCGGGGTGACCGCCGACCACGTCGGCGCCGTCTCGTCCTTCCTGAACAAGGAGAGGCCGGTCTTCACCGGGAGGTAGCGGCCCGGGCCCGCCGGTGCCGCCCGGTACCGGCGGGCGGGGCCGGTTCCGTCGCACGGTCGACCGCCGGTGCGCCGGAGCCGGGGTGGGCGGCGACGGTGACCTGCCCGGATTCCGGGGTCCCGGGGGCTTGCGCCGGGCCCCCGGCTCCGGGGATACTAATTACTGACCGAACGTTCGGTTATGAATGGGGAATGATCAATGCCGACCACGGCCCAGGAAGCGCCCCCCGGCGCGGACGAGGCGCTCCAGGCGGAGTTCGACGCCCGGATCGCCGCCAACCAGCGCATCGAGCCGCGTGACTGGATGCCCGAGGCCTACCGCAGGACCCTCGTCCGCCAGGTCTCCCAGCACGCCCACTCCGAGATCATCGGCATGCAGCCCGAGGGCGACTGGATCGCGTCCGCGCCCAGCCTGCGTCGCAAGGCCATCCTCCTGGCCAAGGTCCAGGACGAGGCCGGGCACGGCCTCTACCTGTACGCGGCCGCCGAGACCCTCGGCGTGGACCGCGACGACCTCACCGAACGGCTCATCGAGGGCCGCCAGAAGTACTCGTCGATCTTCAACTACCCCTCGCTCAGCTACGCCGACGTCGGCGTCATCGGCTGGCTGGTGGACGGCGCCGCGATCTGCAACCAGGTCCCCCTCTGCCGCACCTCCTTCGGCCCCTACGCCCGCGCCATGGTGCGCATCTGCAAGGAGGAGTCCTTCCACCAGCGGCAGGGCTACGAACTCCTCATGCGCATGATGGAGGGCACCGAGGGCCAGCGCCGCATGGTGCAGGACGCCGTCGACCGCTGGTGGTGGCCGTCGCTGATGATGTTCGGCCCCCCCGACGCCGACTCGCCCAACACCCGCCAGTCCATGACCTGGGGCATCAAGATCGACACCAACGACGACCTGCGCCAGCGGTTCGTCGACATGACCGTCCCCCAGGCGGAGAGGCTCGGAGTCACGCTGCCCGACCCCGACCTGGTCTGGAACGCCGAGCGCGGCCAGCACGACTTCGGGACCCCGGACTGGGACGAGCTCAAGCGGGTCATCAGGGGCGACGGCCCCAAGAACGCCGAGCGCGTCTCCCGCAGGCGCGCCGCACACGAGAGGGGCGCGTGGGTCCGCGAGGCCGCCACCGCCCACGCCAGGAAGCACCACCAGAGCGCCCGGGAGGCCACGGTATGAGCAGGAACGACGACGCCGCCCCGCCCCGCCCCGAATGGCCGCTCTACGAGGTCTTCGTCCGCGGCAAACGCGGCCTCAACCACGTGCACGTGGGTTCGCTGCACGCCCCCGACGCCACCATGGCGCTGCACAACGCCCGCAACCTCTACACCCGGCGCAACGAGGGCGTGAGTATCTGGGTCGTGCTCGCCGAGGACGTCACGGCGTCCAGTCCCGACGAGAAGGACCCCTACTTCGCGCCCAGCGGCGACAAGGTGTACCGCCACCCGACCTTCTACCCCATCCCCGAGGACGTCCCGCACATCTAGCGGGAGGGCGGGTACGGGTCGGCACGATTCTTCGAGGAACAAGCATGAGTGGCGAGAACATTTTCACCGGACTGACCGAGGAGCACGACGGCGACGCCCGCTGGGCCTTCGGCACCGGATTCACCGAGGCGCTCGCGGGCGTGGACACCACCCTTCCCGCGGGAGTGGACGGAGCCGACCTGGCGGTCTACTGCCAGATGCTCGGCGACGACGCGCTCGTCCAGTCACAGCGCCTGGTCCAGTGGGTGACCGACGCCCCCGAACTGGAGGAGGAGGTCGCCCTGGCCAACATCGCCCTGGACCTGCTCGGCCAGGCCCGGCTCCTGCTGGCCCGGGCCGGGCAGGCCGACGGCAGCGGCCGCGACGAGGACGCCTTCGCCTACCACCGGGACCCCGAGGAGTTTCGCAACGTGCGCCTCGCCGAGGCTCCGCGCGGTGACTTCGCCCGGGCCGTCACCACGCTGCTCGTGCTCTCCAGCTGGCGGTTGGCGCTGTTCACCCGCCTCACCGACAGCGCCGACCCGGTCCTGGCCGCCATCGCCGCCAAGGGCGTCAACGAGCTCGCCTACCACCGCGAGTACGCCGTGGCCTGGGTCCTGCGCCTGGGAGACGGCACCCCCTACTCCCACGAACGGATGCGCGCCGCCGTCGACGACGTGTGGCCGCTCACCGGGGAGCTGTTCGCCACGCACCCCCTCGAAGCCGCCCTCGCGGGGCGGAGTGTGGGAGTGAACCCGGCCTCTGTGCGCGAGGAGGTCCACGAGGTGGTCACCCGGGTGCTGACCGCCGCCACCCTGCCCGCCCCGGCGCCGTTCCCCGGCCAGGCGACCGCGGGGCGCGACGGGGCGCACACCGAGCACCTCGCCCCGCTGCTGGAGGAGCTCCAGCGCGTGGCCCGGGAACACCCGGAGGCGACATGGTAACCACGGCACACACCGAGCCCACCGAGGTCGACGGGGCCACCGAACGGCTCTGGGCGGCCGCCGCCTCGGTCACCGACCCCGAACTGCCCATGCTCACCCTCGCCGACCTCGGCATCCTGCGCGAGGTCCGGGTCGAGGCGGACGGCACCGCCGCCGTGTGGATCACCCCCACCTACTCCGGGTGCCCCGCCATGGCGGAGATGCGCGTGGACGTGGACCGCGCGGCGCGGGCCGCCGGGTTCGACCGGGTCGAGGTGCGCACCGCGCTCTCCCCGTCCTGGACCACCGACTGGATCACCGACGAGGGCAGGCGCAAGCTCACCGAGCACGGCATCTCGGCTCCGGGGGAGGCGCCCCGGCGACCGGCCGGACCCGTCCCCCTCACCCTGGCGCCCACCCGCACCGTCCCGCGCTGCCCGCTGTGCGGCGCGGCCGACACAGAGGAACTGTCCCGGTTCGGCGCGACCTCCTGTAAGTCGCTGCACCGCTGCCGGGCCTGCCTCGAACCGTTCGAGCACGTCAAGGAGATCTGACCGTGACCACACCCGTCACCGCGACCGCCGGGGCCCCGGTACGCGGCCGCGCCGCGTTCCACCGGCTGCGCGTGGCCGACGTCGAGCGCCTGTGCGACGACGCCGCCGCTGTCACCTTCGACGTCCCCGACGACCTCGCCGAGGAGTTCGCCTTCGCCCCCGGGCAGTCGCTGACCCTGCGCCGGGTGGTCGACGGCGTGGAGGAGCGGCGCAGCTACTCCATCTGCTCGGCGGTGGGGGAGGCGCCCCGCGTGGGCGTGCGCCTGGTCACCGGAGGCCTGTTCTCCACCTGGCTCGTCCGCGAGGTCGCGCCCGGTGACGAGATCGAGGTGGGGGCGCCCTCCGGGCGGTTCAGCCCCGACCTCACCGAGGCCGCGCGGCACGTGCTCGTCGCGGCCGGATCGGGCATCACACCGGTGCTGTCCATGGCGGCCTCGCTGCTGCGCCGCACCGACTCGCGCGTCACCCTGCTGTACGGCAACCGGCGCAGCGACACCGTGATGTTCGCCGACGAGATCGCCGACCTCAAGGACGCGTTCGGGCCCCGGTTCGAACTGGTCCACGTGCTCTCCAGGGAACCGCGCGAGTCCGACCTGTTCACCGGCAGGCTGGACGGCGCCAAAATGGACGCCCTGCTGTCCGGCGTCGTCGCCGCGGACGCGGTCGACCACTGGTGGCTGTGCGGGCCCTATGGGATGGTCACCGACGCCCGAGAGGTGCTCGCCCGCCACGGGGTGGAGGCGGAGCGCGTCCACCAGGAGCTGTTCTTCGTCGAGGGAGCCGAGCCGCCGCCGCAGGCCCGCCACGAGGACCCCGAGGTGGAGGGACCCGCGAGCGAGGTCACCCTCGTCCTGGACGGGCGCACCACGACGCTGACCCTGCCCCAGGGGGTGCCGGTACTGGACTCCGCGCAGCGCTACCGCCCCGACCTGCCCTTCGCCTGCAAGGGCGGGGTGTGCGGGACCTGCCGGGTCAAGGTGTGCGACGGCGAGGTGACGATGCGCCGCAACTACGCGCTCACCCCCGCCGAGGTGGCGTCCGGGTACGCCCTGGCCTGCCAGTCGCTGCCGCGGACCGACACCGTGACCGTGGACTTCGACTCGTGAGCGCCTCCGCGCCGCAGGGGCGCAACGAGACCGCGTGGCGGATGTTCGAGGCCGACCGGGCCTCCAAGGGCCTGGGGATGCGGCTCGTGGAGGCCCGGGACGGGTACGCGGTGGTGGAGATGGTCGTGGGGCCGCTCATGCTCAACGGCCACGACATCACCCACGGCGGTTTCGTGTTCACCCTCGCGGACACGGCGTTCGCCTGCGCGTGCAACCTCGACGGCGGCGACGTCACCGTGGCCTCCGGCGCGGACGTGACCTTCGTGGCGCCCACCAGGGAGGGGGACCTCCTGGTGGCGACCGCCGTGGAGAGGGTGAGGTTCGGCCGCAGCGGTGTCTACGACGTCACCGTGCGCAGAGGCGACGACGTCGTCGCCGAGTTCCGCGGGCGGAGCCGGAGCCTGCCCGGGCGGGCCTGACGAGGGCGGTGGCCGGCCGGGCCCGCAGGGCCCCGCTTCCGCCGCCGGGCGCGTGCTCCGTACGGGGACGACACGCTCCTCCGGTGCTCGGAGTGAGAGCGCTAACAAGATTGCACCGCACCAGTCGTCGCCAGTGCCGTGAACATTGAACCTTTCCGGCGAGTGGGATATGTTAGCGCCAACTCAGGCCCCCGGGCCTACCTGACCGAGCCGCCAGCCAAGGAGCCACGGGTGGAGCCCACCCCCTCATCCACCCGGACCAACCGCGATCCCGCGATGACGGACGTCGCACGTCTGGCGGGGGTGTCCCACCAGACGGTGTCGCGCGTACTCAACGGGCACCCCAACGTGCGCGAGCAGACCAGGTTGCGGGTGCGGGCCGCGATCGCACAGCTCGGCTACCGGCCCAACCGGGCGGCGCGCACGCTGGCGACCGGCAGGTCCCAGCTCATCGGGGTCGTGGCGCAAAACTCCACCCTGTTCGGCCCGTCCTCGCTGCTGGCCGCCTTCGAGCTGGCCGCCGCGGCCCGGGGTTTCGTGGTGAGCGTGCGCCGGGTCCGGGTCCTGGACCGCGTCTCGATCGCCGCCGCCGTGGAGCACCACCGCGAACAGCGGGCCGCCGGGATCGTGGTGATCGCCCCCACCGCCGCCGCCGACGAGGCCCTGACCGAGGTCCCCACCGACGTGCCCCTGGTGGCTGTCGACGGCGACCCCTCGCGCGCCGGGGCCGCACTGGTCACCGTCGACCAGGAGGCCGGGGCCCGGCTGGCCACCCGCCACCTGTTGGACGCCGGGCACGCGACGGTCTGGCACGTGGCGGGCCCGGAGGACTGGTTCGACGCCGCCGGACGCCAACGGGGGTGGCGGCAGACCCTGGAGGAGGCCGGAGCGGAGGTGCCGCCGGTCAGCCCGGCCGACTGGAGCGCCGCCTCCGGGTACCGCGCGGGGCTCATGCTCGCGCGGATGCCCGAGGTCACGGCGGTGTTCGCGGCCAACGACCACCTGGCGCTGGGACTCCTGCGCGCCATGTCCGAGCGCGGCCGGTCGGTCCCCGGGGACGTCAGCGTGGTCGGGTTCGACGACGTACCCGAGGCGGGCTACTTCATCCCGCCGCTGACCACCGTGCGCCCCGACTTCGACACCGTCGCCGCCGAGGCGCTCAGCCTGCTGCTCTCCGGGATCTCCGGGGAACAGCGGGCCGAGCGCCGCGTCGTCACCCCCACGCTCGTGGAGCGGGAGAGCGTCTAGCCGCTGCGCGCCGGACGCGCGGACCCCGAGCGCAGTCCCGGCAGGATCGGTCCCGAACCGCCCGCGCGCCTCTTGTTGTAGATGTCGAAGGCCACCGCGAGCAACAGGACCAGGCCCTTGATGAGCTGTTGCCAGTCCACGCCCAGGCCGATCAGCGACATGCCGTTGTTGAGCACGCCCATGAAGAGGGCGCCGATCACCGCGCCGATCACGCTACCCACACCGCCGGTCGCCGACGCCCCGCCGATGAAGGCCGCCGCGATCGCGTCCAACTCGAACATGGTGCCCGCGCCGGGAGTGGCGGCGTTCAGGCGCCCGGTGAAGACGAGCCCGGCCAGCGCCGAGAGCACCCCCATGTTCACGAACACCCAGAACGTCACCCGGCGGGTGCGGATGCCCGACAGCGCGGCGGCCCTCTCGCTGCCGCCCACGGCGTACACGCGCCGCCCCATGGTCGTGGAGCGCATCACGAACGCGTAGCCGCCGATCAGCGCGATCAGCAGCACTCCCACGAGCGGCAGACCGTTGTGCCCGGCCAGGGCGTAGGTGAACGCGACGATCGCGGCGGAGACCGCCACCGAACCCGCGACGGTGACCGCGGCGGGGGGAACCGGGAGGTCACGGGCCAGGGACCGGGCCCGCGAACGCCACTGGACCCACACGAGGGCCGCCGCCCCGACCACCCCGAGGGCCAGGGTGGGCAGGTGGAGGCCGTCGGTCTGCCCGGGGAGGAAACCGCTGGCGATCACCCGCAGCGACTGCGGGAGCGGGGCGATGGACTCCCCGCCCAGGGCCGCCAGCGTGGCGCCCCGGAAGATCAGCATCCCGGCGAGGGTGACGATGAACGCGGGGACTCCCACGTAGGCGACCCAGAAGCCCTGCCACGCGCCGATGGCCGCGCCCAGCAGCAGCGCGAGCGGGACCACGACGGGTGTCGGCAGCCCCCACGAGGTGAGCATGATCGCCGACACCGCGCCGGTGAAGGCCACCACCGAACCGACCGACAGGTCGATGTGCCCGGTGATGATCACCATCATCATCCCGATCGCCAGGATCAGGACGTAGGAGTTCTGCATGATCAGGTTGGTGAGGTTGAGCGGGGTGAGCAGCAGCCCTCCGGTGAGGACCTGGAACAGGATGATCACGGCGACCAGGGCGATGGCCATGCCGTACTGGCGGGTGTTGCCCCGCAGCAGCCCCCTCAGGGGGATTCGGGTCGGGTGGTTCACGTCGGGTCCCCGGTTCGGGTCATGAGTCTCATCAGGTTCTCCTGGTCGGCGTCGGCGGCCGCGACCTGGCCGGTGACGCGTCCCTCGCACATGGCGTACACGCGGTCGCTCATGCCGAGGACCTCCGGCAGTTCGGAGGAGATGAGGAGCACGCAGGCGCCCTCGGCCGCCAGGCGGCGCACGATCAGGTAGATCTCGTACTTGGCGCCCACGTCGATGCCTCGGGTGGGCTCGTCCAGGATCAGCAGCTCGGGCCGGGTGAACATCCACTTGCCCAACACGACCTTCTGCTGGTTCCCGCCGCTGAGGGTGCGCACGGTCTGGTCGACCCCGTGGCTGCGCACCCGCATGCGTTCGCTCATGCGGCGGGCCTCGACCGTCTCCAGCCCCGGGTCGAGGACCCCGCGGGTGGAGACGCGGTCCAGGGCGGCCAGGGTGGTGTTGTGCCGGATGTCGTCGTCCAGGACCAGCCCGAGCGACTTGCGGTCCTCCGGTACGTAGGCCACCCCGGCGGCGATGGCGTCGGCGACGTCGCCCACCCGCAGCTCGACGCCCTCGCGCAGCAGGGAGCCCCGGACGTAGCGGCCGTAGGAACGCCCGAACAGGCTCATCGCGAACTCGGTGCGTCCGGCCCCCATGAGCCCGGCCAGCCCCACGACCTCGCCGCTCCGCAGGGTCAGGTCCACGCCGTCGACCATGCGCCGACCGGCCTGGGTGGGGTGGTCCACGGTCCAGTCGCGCACCTCGAAACGGACCGGACCGACCTCGCCGACGGGGTCGGGGTAGCGCTGGTCCAGGTCCCGGCCGACCATCCCCCGGATGACGCGGTCCTCGTCGATCGAGGCCGCGCCCCCGGGACCGCGTTCCACCTTCAGGGTCTCGACGGTGCGCCCGTCGCGCAGGACGGTGACCTCGTCGCTCACCCGCATCACCTCACCGAGCTTGTGCGAGATGAGGACGCACGCCACCCCCTGCTCACGCAGGTCCAGGAGCAGGTCGAGCAGCCGGTCGCTCTCGGCCTCGTTGAGCGCCGAGGTCGGCTCGTCGAGGATCAGCAGCCGGACGTCCTTGGCCAGCGCCTTGGCGATCTCCACCATCTGCTGGGCGCCGATGCTCAGCGCGGAGACGGCGGTGGCGGGGTTCTCGTCCAGCCCCACCCGCAGCAGCAGTTCACGCGCCCGGGCGTGGGTGGCGCCCCAGTCGATGACGCCGTAGCGGGTCTCCTCGTGGCCCAAGAGCACGTTCTCGCTGATGGACAGCTGGGGGACGAGGGCGAGTTCCTGGTGGATGATGGCGATCCCGGCCCGCTCGCTCGCCGCGACGTCGGAGAAGGCGCGGGGTACGCCGTCCACCTCCACCAGTCCGGTGAAGGAACCGGCCGGGTGCACCCCGCTGAGCACCTTCATCAGGGTGGACTTGCCCGCCCCGTTCTCACCCATGAGGGCGTGGACGCTTCCGTGGGCCACGTCCAGGGAGACCCCGTCCAGGGCCCGGACCCCGGGGAACTCCTTGCGGATGTCCCGCATGCGCAGAAGCGGTGACTCGGGGTTCGGGGCACTCATTCGAGGTCGGTCTCCTCGTAGTAGCCGCTCTCGACCAGCACCTCGTGGTAGTTGTCGAGGTCCACCGAGACCGGCTCCAGCAGGAACGAGGGCACGACCCTGACGCCGTTGTCGTAGGTGTCGGTGTCGTTGACCGGTACCTCGTCGCCCGCCAGGATCGCCTCGGACATGTCGACGGTCTGGGTGGCCAGCGCGCGCGTGTCCTTGAAGACGGTCTGGGTCTGCTCCCCGGCGATGATGGACCGCACCGAGGACAGGTCGGCGTCCTGACCGGTGACGATCGGCAGGGGGCGGGACTCGGTGCCGTAGCCCACCGCTCGCAGGGACTCGATCACCCCGAGGCTGATGCCGTCGAAGGGGGACAGGACCGCGTCCACCTCCTCCTCGGAGTAGTTGGCGCTGAGCAGGTTGTCCATCCGCGACTGGGCCACGGCGCCGTCCCAGCGCGGCGTGGCGATCTGCTCCATGGAGGTCTGCCCGCTGCGTACCTCCAGGGTGCCGTCGTCGATGTGCGGCTGGAGCACCGACATGGCGCCGTCGTTGAAGAAGTAGGCGTTGTTGTCGTCGGGGGAGCCGCCGAACAGTTCGATGTCGAACGGACCGTCCTCGTTCTCCAGGTCCAGCGAGTCGACGATGTACTGGCCCTGGAGCACGCCGACCTCGAAGTTGTCGAACGTGGCGTAGTAGTCCACGTTCTCGCTGCCCATGATGAGCCGGTCGTAGGCGATCACCGGGATGTCGTTGTCGGCGGCCGTGTCGATCACGTCGCCCAGGGCCTCACCGTCGATGGACGCGATGACCAGGAGGTCCACTCCGCGCGTGATCATGTTCTCGATCTGGGAGATCTGGTCCTGGACGACGTCCTCGGCGTACTGGAGGTCGGTGCCGTAGCCGCGCTCCTCGAACTCGGCGACCATGTTGGCGCCGTCGTTGACCCAGCGTTCGGACGACTGGGTGGGCATGGCGATGCCGATGACCCCGTTCTCACCCTGGGGGCGGGCGGCGTCACCGACCCCGTTGCAGGCGGTCAGGGCCAGGGTCGCGCTGACGAGGGTCGCGGTGAGGGGGAGGAGGGGTGGTCGTGACATCGGTCCTGCTTTCCTGGGGAGTCTCGTGAGGGGGAGGACCGGCGCCGGGGCGCCGGTCCGCTGCGGTGCCCGGGCCGTCTCAGACCTGGACGTACTCGATCCCGGCCAGCTCGCACAGGACCTTCCAGTCCTGGGCGATCCGACCGGCGTTCATGACCATGTGGTGGGTGCCGCCCGCCCGCAGCCAGGCGTCCATGCAGCCCCGGACGCCCGACGCGGGGCGGAACTGTCCGTAGGGCATCTCCAGCGCGGGCAGCGCGGGGGAGTCCAGTACCTCGCCCTCGGCCACCACCAGGCGGAAGCGCTCGCCGCCCAACGAGACCAGGGAGGCCAGGGTGGCGGGCCCCGGCCGGTACCGGAACAGGATGGTCGGCGGGTCGGCCAGGCCCCCGATGCCCAGGGGGCGCTTGATCATCCGGGTCGGCTCGTCCTCGCGGGCCAGCCGCCAGTTCCCCTCGCCCATGTGGCTCATCAGGACGGAGTCGCTGGGGAAGTCCATCGCGTACATCTCGGTGAAGTGGCCGTCCCCCGCCAGCCGGTGCCCGGCGTGGACGATGGTGGCCGCCAGGACGTCGCCCTCCCCGGCGAACCCGTAGCCCTGGGCCATGAGGGTCGAGGCGGCCGCCATGGGGAGGCGGGCGAAGCGGCCGTCCTCCCCGATGGCGTCGAAGTGGGTGGAGTAGGCACCGCACCCCGACTCCTCCAGGAGGCGTTCGATGCCCAGCTGCATACGGGCGTGGTCCTCGCGTTCCTCCCGGGACAGACGGTCGTCGACGTCGAACACCTCGTCCTCCCACGAGAGGAGGTCGTCGACGGCCTGTTCGGGCAGGTCGGCCATGGTGCGGTGCAGGGCGCCGGGGGCGATCACGTGCACCTCGGGACCGAGCTTGCGCAGGAGCGCGGTCTCGTCCACCCGGGCGTCGCCCATGCCGTTCATCGGGTAGCCGAACACGCCCACGCGCAGCCGCCGCAGCGCGCTGACGGTGTGCGCGGCCCGGGCCCAGCGGCCCACCCGCTCCGCGAAGTCGGGACTGCGCCAGTCCCCGGTGACGACCTCGAAGTCGACTCCGGCCCGGACCAGCGCGTTGGCGGTGTCCTGGGCCCCGTGGATTCCCTGGTTGTAGGTCATGTCGGCCATGTCCCAGGAGGCGCTGACCGCTGGGTCGGGCTGGGTGTTGGCGAGAGCGAGGGGGAGCCGGGTCCCGGTCAGGGCCCGCGTCACGCGCAGGGAGGGGCCGTAGGTGAGCATGACGACGAGGACCCCGTCCAGGTCCCGGCCCTCGAAGTCCCGGATCGCCGCCTCGGCGTCCTCCCGGCCGCGGACCGGTGGTGCGAGGGTCCACTCGGCCGCGTCGGACAGGCCGTCGGCGAGCCGACGGGCGTAGGCGGCCTGGTGCTCCGTGATACCGGGGATCATGGCGTCGTAGAGCGGCTGCATGACGCCGAGGAGCCCGATCCGGGGACGGCGGTCGCCTACGGCCGGGTTGCGGCTCGCGGGGGGCGTGGGTGGGGGCACGGGGCTTCCTTACTGTCCGTAGGCGTTCTGGTAGCGGTGGTGGAGGGCGTCGATGTCGGCCTGGGGCAGGCGTTCGACGGGGCCGCCCTGGCGGGCGATGTGGACGGTGCGGGCCACGTCCTCGCACATGACCGCGGCCTTCACGGCCGCCTTCGCGGAGGCGCCGACGGTGAACACGCCGTGGCCGCGCATGAGGACGGCGGGGGAGCGGTGGCCCTCCAGGGTCGTGACGATGCCCCGGCCGATGGAGTCGTCCCCGATGAGCGCGAACGGGCCCACCGGGATGTCGCCGCCGAACTCGTCCGCCATGGCGGTGACCGCGCAGGGGATGGCCTCCCCCCGCGCCGCCCAGGCGGTGGCGTAGGGGCTGTGCGTGTGCACCACCCCGCCGACGTCGGGGCGGGCGCGGTAGACGTGGGCGTGGGCGTCGGTGTCGCTGGAGGGGTGGTGGTCACCCTCGACGAGGCGCCCGCGCAGGTCGCACACGACGACGTCCCGTGGGCGCAGGGCGTCGTAGGAGACGCCGCTGGGCTTGATCACCATCAGGTCCGTGCCGGGGACGCGGGCCGAGACGTTGCCGCTGGTCCAGGTGACCAGGTTCCACCGGGGGAGTTCCGCGTGGAGTTCGCAGACCCGCAGGCGCTGGCGCTCCACCTCCTCGCGGTGCCGGGCGAGCTGCTGGCGGGGGTCGGTCGGGGGCGGTTCGGTGGTGGTCATCGCTCCTCCTTCACTGGCGCGGTGGTGTCGGTGGGGCGGTCGGCGGCACCGGGGGCCCCACCCGGGGAGGCGCCGGTGAACGCGGCGCGGCGCAGGGCGCGCAGCTGCCGGAGGCTGTCGCTGCCGCCCCGGCCGAAGTGGTCGTGGAGTTCGGTGTAGATCGCGAACAGCGGCTCGTAGGCGGCGGCGCGCTCCGGGTCGGGGTCGACGGTGTCCGCGCGCACCCGTCCCATCGCCGCGGACGCCGTGTGGACGTCCGGGTGGGCCCCCGCCGCCACCGAGGCGTGGATCGCGGCCCCCACGGCGCAGCTGTGCTCGGAGGCCACCACCCGAAGCGGCCGGTTCAGCACGTCGGCGTAGACCTGGAGGACGAAGGGGTTGCGCACCATCCCCCCGCCCACGGTGAGGTCGAGCACCGGTATCCCGGCTCCGGTGAAGGCCTCCACGATGGTGCGGGTACCGAAGGCGGTGGCCTCCACCAGGGCCCGGTAGACGTCTTCGGGACGGGTGGCCAGGGTCATGCCGACCAGCACGCCGGACAGGGAGTGGTCGACCAGGACCGAACGGTTGCCGCTGTGCCAGTCCAGGGCCACCAGACCGTGCTCTCCCACGGCCGCGCGGGCGGCCCTGTCGGAGAGCAGCTCGTGGACGGACACCCCCAGCGAGGCGGCCTCCTCGTGGTAGGCGGGGGGCACGTGGGTGTCGACGAACCATCCGAAGACGTCGCCCACGCCGCTCTGCCCGGCCTCGTAGCCCCACATGCCCGGGGTGATCCCGCCCAGGGCCATGCCGCACATGCCCGGCACCTCGGCCAGGACCTCGGAGTTCATCACGTGGCACGTGCTGGTCCCCATGATGGCGAGCATTCGGCCGGGACCGGTGGTCTGGGCGGTGGCCGCCGTGACGTGCGCGTCGATGGTGCCGACGGCGACGGGGGTGCCCTCCGGCAGACCGGTCCAGGCGGCGGCGCGCGCCGTGAGGCCGCCCGCGCGGTCGCCCACCTGGGAGAGCGGGTGGTCGAGCCGTGCACCGACGAAGTCGGCGAAACCCGGGTCCAGAGCGGCCAGGAAGTCCCGTGAGGGCCAGGCGCCGTCCTGGTGGAGGCCCTTGTACCCGGCGCAGGCCGCGTTGCGGGTCTCGTGCCCGCACAGCTCCCAGACGATCCAGTCGGCGCCCTCGATCCAGCGCTCCGTGCGTTCGTACACCCCGGGGTCGTCGCGCAGGACCTGGAGGGCCTTGGCGAACTGCCACTCCGAGGAGATCCTGCCGCCGTACCGGGGCAGCCAGGCCTCGCCGCGTTCGGCCGCCAGGGCGGTGATCTCGTCGGCCTCGGGCTGGGCCGCGTGGTGGCGCCACAGCTTCGGCCAGGCGTGCGGTCGGTCGGCCAGGTCGGTGAGTTCGCACAGCGGGGTGCCGTCGGCGGTCACGGGCAGGACCGTGCAGGAGGTGAAGTCGGTGCCGACGCCGATGACCCGGTCGGGTGTGACCCCGGCCTTGCGCAGCGCCTCGGGGACGGCACGTCTGAGGACCTCGCGGTAGTCGTCGGGGTCCTGGAGAGCGCTGTCCGGTTCGAGGGCGACCGTGCGGCCGGGCAGGCGGTCGGTGATGACGCCGTGCCGGTAGGCGTGTTCGGCCGTGCCCAGCTCGGCGCCGTCGCTGACCTGCACCACCACGGCGCGGCCGGAGAGGGTGCCGAAGTCGATCCCGACCACGACCGGTTCGTGGGCCGTGCGGGCTCCCTCCTCAGCCTCCGCAACAGGATTGTGGGCGTTAACATTCGCGGCCAAGGAGTGATCCCTTCACGGGTGCGCAGGCTGAGCGGGCCCTTCTGACTCCGGATTCCGAAGCTCTGGGGGGTTCAGTGTGAGCTGGCCAACATTGTTGGCGTTAACAATCCATGAAGTCAACCCCCCACCGCCCACGGGTAGGCGCCCGCACCCCTCGGGGTACGGGCGCCTACCCGCGCCGGGTCAGCCGCGGGCCGCGGGTGCGGGGCGCGCCCCCTCCGCCGCGTCGGGGACCTCGGAGGAGGCCTCGGCGCCGGAGCGCTCCCGGTCGGTCATCCCCGCCGTGACGGCGATGCCGAGCCCGACCAGGGCGAGGACCACGCCGATCACGGCGGGGGAGACGTAGCCGAGTCCCATCCCGATGCCGAGTCCGCCCAGCCAGGCGCCGCCGGCGTTGGCGAGGTTGAACGCCGAGTGGTTGGTGGCGGAGGCGATGGTGGGGGCCGCCTCGGCCTTGCTCATCACCAGTACCTGGAGCGGCGCCGTCACACCGAAGCCGACCGCGCCGAGCACCACCACGGTGGCGGCGGCGGTCCAGGGGTGGTGCACGGTCAGGGTGAACAGCGCCAGGACACCGGCCAGCGAGGCGAGGGAGACGTAGATGGTCGGACGCAGCCAGCGGTCGGCGACGGGCCCCACCACCAGCGACCCCAGGGTCATCCCCACGCCGAACAGCGCCAGGACGATCGGGACCCCCGTGCTGGGCATCCCCGCCAGTTCGGTCATCATCGGCGAGATGTAGCTGTAGACCGCGAACACCCCGGCGAAGCCGAACACCGCGGTGGCCAGCCCGAGGACCACCTGCGGGTGACGCAGCGCGGCCATCTCTCCGCGCAGGCCGCCCACGCGGGAGGCCGGTGTGTGCGGCACGAAGCGCGCCACCCCGAGGATGGTCAGGGCCGACAGGGCCACCACGACGAGGAAGGCGGTGCGCCACCCGAGCAGCTGGCCCAGCAGGGTCCCGGCGGGCACCCCCACGATGTTGGCCACGGTCAGCCCGAGCATCACGCGCGCCACGGCCGTCGCCCGGCGCGCCGGTCCGGCCAGGTGCGCGGCCACCAGCGCGGCGAGGCCGAGGTAGGCGCCGTGCGGGAGCCCCGCCAGTACCCGGGAGGCGAACACCGCCCCGTAGGAGCTCGTCATGACGGTGGCCAGGTTCCCGACCAGGAAGATCCCCATGAACACCAGCAGCATGGTCTTGCGCGGCAGGCGGGTTCCCAGGGCGGTGAGCAGGGGCGCTCCGACCACCACCCCGAGCGCGTACGCGGAGATCAGGTACCCGGCGGTGGAGATGGGCACGTCGAGGTCGGCGGCGACCTCGGGAAGCAGCCCCATGATGACGAACTCGGTGGTGCCGATGGCGAAGGCCCCGAGGGCCAGGGCGAACAGGGCCAGAGGCATGGCGGTGCCCCCTTCGGAGGGTGGACGGCGGGACGCGCGGGTCGGTGACCCCGCGGTGCGTGCGGGCGTGGGGCGCGACGCGCAGACGGGTCGCTCGGAGGGGTGGAGCACAGGGATTTAGCACGTGCTAAATCAACAATGGCACCGGCTTCGGAGAAATTCCAACGGGCGGCACGTGATCTGGATCGCGCCCCGGGACCGCCGGAGATCGCCGGGCCGCCGCACCGACCGCGGCACCCGGCGACCGGCGGTCCGCGAGGGTCTCAGCGGCGTGGGGGAGCGGTGCTCTCCCGCACGGTGAGCGTGGTCGGCAGCAGCACGTGCCTGCCCTCGGCGCGGCCCTCCTCCAGACGCTCCGCCACCGCCTCCAGGGTCAGCTCGGCGATGCGCGTCACGTCCTGGCGCACCGAGGTCAGGCTGAGGAAGGACAACCGCGCCGCCCGGCTGTCGTCGTACCCCACCACCGACACCTGCCCGGGCACGGACCACCCCGCGCGGACCAGCGTCTCCATGAGTCCGCGCGCGGACTGGTCGTTGCAGCACACCACGGCGGTGGGCACCGCCTCCCGGCCGAGGAGCTCGGACGCGGCCCGGGCCCCGTCCTCCTCGGTGTAGCCGCCCCGCACCAGGTCCGCCTCCGCCGCCAGGCCGTGGCCGCGCATGCCCTCCAGGTACCCGGCCGTGCGTTCGGGAGCGCCGGGAAGCCCGCCCCCGTGCACGTGGACGATCCGCCGGTGGCCGAGGGCGACCAGGTGGTCGACCGCCTGCCGCACCCCGGAGACGGCGTCGGTGCGCACGCTGTCGGTACCGGCGGCGTTGGTGCGCTGGCCGATCTCCACCACCGGTACCCGCTCGGCCACGCGGGCCAGGTCCTCCGGGGCCTGCGCGGACATGCCGATCAGGACCAGGGCCTCACAGCGCAGCCCGACGAGCTCGTCGATCGCCTGCCGTTCGGTGCGGTTGGCGAGCATCGCGCTGAGCGCCAGACCGTAGCCGAGTCGGGCCGCCTGCGGGTACAGGGCCTCGACCAGGTCGGCGTCCATCGGGTGCTCCATGGTGAACAGCACGCCCACCTGTCGACTGCGCGCCCGGCGCAGCAGCTGGGCCGCGGTGTCGGCGCGGTAGCCGAGCTCCTCGGCGGCGCGCAGCACCCGTTCACGGGTGGCCGCGCTGGGGCCGGGCCGGTCGCCCAGGACGAGCGACACCAGCTGCCGGGAGACACCCAGGTGCGCCGCGACGTCGGCCATCGTCGGCCGTCCGCCCGCGGTTCCACCAGCCGCCATCGAGACCCCCTCCCACGCAGGCGCATCGTATCCGTTCCCCACGCTGATCGACCCGTGAACCTCACGCCGCGCGTGCGCATCAGAGTGGCCGATCGATGTTCCCCCCACTTCTGCCTGAAGGGCCGCCATGTCCCCGATTCCGGACCCCGTCCCCCCGCCGCGCGGGCTCTCCCCTCTGCACGAGGGCGACCCGGTGGCCATCGGCCCCCACCGCCTGGTGGGAAGGATCGGGACCGACAGCGCCGGCACCGTCTACGGCGCCCTCGACGACCGGGGTGCGTGCGTGGCGGTCAGGACCGTGCGCGCCGACCTCGCCCGCCGCCCCGGGTTCCGGGAGGCGCTCACGCGGGAGGTCGCCGCGCTGGCCCGCGCCGACGGCGTCGGTTTCGCGCGCCCGCGCGTCTCGGCCCCGGGGGCCGAATCCCCCTGGGTGGCGTTCGACCACGTTCCCGGACGGAACCTGCGTGACCACGTGCGCGTGTTCGGCCCGTTGGCGGGCCCTGTGCTGCGCACGTTCGCCCTGGGTGTGGCGGAGGGGCTGGCGGCCCTGCACGCGGTGGGAATCGCCGATCGCGACCTCGAACCCGGCAACGTCGTCCTCTCACCGGACGGGCCGAGGATCGTGGACCTCGGTATCGC
Source organism: Nocardiopsis sp. NPDC007018 (assembly GCF_040635075.1). NCBI lineage: Bacteria > Bacillati > Actinomycetota > Actinomycetes > Streptosporangiales > Nocardiopsidaceae > Nocardiopsis > Nocardiopsis sp. NPDC007018. The sequence goes on along the minus strand of NZ_JBEYHA010000017.1, from coordinate 43,766 downwards.
GGGCGGCACCGGAGCGGAGCGGACCGGGGGCGCCCCGTCCTCCTCCGGCTCGCTCGGGGGGAGCGCGCCCCACGACGGAGCCGGGGTCGGCCCCGCCGCCGACGTCTTCGCCTGGGGCGCGCTGGTCACGCTGGCCGCCACGCGGCGGGGGCCGTTCGCTACCGCGGAGACGGCGGAGCTGGAGTACGGGCCCCGTGCGGGGGAGTACGACCTCACCGGGCTCCCCGAGGAGTTGCGTGGCCTGGTCGGCGCCGCCCTGGCGGTCGACCCGGCGCGGAGGCCGAGCTCGGAGCAGCTGGTCAGGGCCCTGCTACCCGGGTCCGACGTGGATCGAGCGACCGTCGCCGACGGCCTGAGACGCATGATCGGTGACCACTGGCGGGGCGTGGACGCGGCCGGGCACGATCCGGCGAGTTGGGCCGCCGCGCTGGAGGCGCGGGGTGGTCCCGCCGGGGTCGGCGCGCCGACGGACACGGTGCCGGGGGTGGCCGCTCCCGGCCGCGGGGTGGTGGCCGCGATCGCGTCGTCGAGGACCGGTAGGGCGATCGCGGGTGTGCTGGCCGTCGCCGGGATCGCCGCAGGAGGGTACGTCGTCTACGACCAGGTGATCGGTCGGCCCGCGGACCGGATCAACGCGGCGGCGAACGCGCTGGAGGAGGGGTCGGGGTTCACCGCCCGGGTGACCCGGAGCCCCACCCGGGCGTACGCGGAACAGGTCTCGGAGGAGACGGGGCAGCCGGTGGAGGCCGTGGTGGAGGAGGGCCGGGTCGAGGAGGAGTACCTGTACTCGGCCCAGGAGGGGAGCCTCCTCATCCGGGGCGCGGTGATGGGCCCGGGGACGGTGGCGGTCGCCAGTCACCGGGATGACCTGTACGTGTACGCGTCGCGGACGCAGGACCGGGGGTTGGAGCAGGAGTCCCAGAGGAACCTGTCCGTTGACGTGTCGGGGGTGAGCCTCTCCTTCGGTGAAGAGGGCCAGCACGGGCTGTGGCGACCCTCGGCCGAGCCGCTGGAACTCGACCCCGACACGAACGCCGACTCCGTCTCCGTCTCGTTGCTCGTCGGCCCGCTGAGGACCCTGGCCGACGCACAGGACACGGAGGCGCTCCGGGGGGAGAAGGGCGTCTACGCGGGGTCCACGGTCCTCGCACTCCTGGAAGAGGGCTTGCTGGTCACGGAAGAGGTGACCGGTCGGGTCGGACTCGACGCGGAGGGCCACCCGGACTGGGCCGAGTACGGCACGGACCGCTGGGACGTGCGGGTGGACTTCGACCAGGTGGGCGAGGCCGCGGAGCTGGAGGACCCCCAGGTGTGGGCGGCGGGCAACGACGGGTTCGGTTGGGACGTGGTGCACGCCCCGGTGTGCGGCTCGGTGCGCCTGCCGGACTGGGTGGACGAGTGGGACGCGGAGCGGGAGTGGGAGGTCCGGGCCAGCGGCTGGGGCGTGGACTGTGACTACGCGATGGAGCTGGCGGAGCTGAACCGCGACGTGAACGCGCAGAGCGACCGGTCCGAGCTGTTGCACGGCGCGAGGGGGCCCCGGAGCGGCGTGTGGCTGTACGACGACGCCGTGGCGTGCGGCCTCTACTGGAACGAGTTCGTCATGGAGGGGGGCCATCCCGCGCCCTCCTACGGGTACGGCCCGTGCCAGGAGGCCTCCGTGGTGTCCCGGGACGACTCCGACCCGCTCCGCGTGGTGTCGGAGGTCGATTTCGGCGCGGTCACCCTGATCGACTTCCATGAGCGGGGCTGACGCCGCCGCCCTCGGGGAAAGGCGAAGGGGGCGCGCCCGTGGGCGCGCCCCCCGAAGCCTGGCCGGGTCCCACGTCCCCCAACGTGGGACCCGACCGCGCGGCCTACGCACTAGGTGCGGTCTGGCCGCTGGGAAGGCGGTTGTAGCGATGGTTTCGTGTCAGAAACCCCCATTGCCGACACGAACGCGTACAACCGCGCATGGTCTTGAGGTGTTCTCGGAAGCTTCGCACAGATCCGGTGGGTGTGTTGGGGTCGGGGTCGGTCTGGGGTGCTTCACCTGTGAGAACGCTTCTCTGAGCATAGGTGTTCCCGGTGAGTGCTCCGATTTTCGTTTGGCCCGGTAAAAAGCGGGTGCGGACTCCGGCACGGGGGGTCCAAGTCCTTCGCGGCCCCGGTCGGCGAGGGGCGACCGGGCCGGAGGGGTCGGCCCCGCCACGCCCCGCCCGACCCGGGGAGCTCGCGCTGGTCGGGGATCGCGGATGGGCGGTCCCGGCCGCCGGACCCGTCGGCGGTGGGCGGTCCTCTCCGCGGTTCCGGACGGGGACGCCGCGGTGGGGACCACCGGGGAGTGGAACCCGCCACGCGACGGAGAGGGAGACGTCACTCGACGCGGGTCGGAGTGCCGGTTGCCGTGGTGCCCGCCCGGGTGTGCGCTCCGGGGGCCGCGTCGGTTCGGTCGAAGGGGCCCGCTTCGGGGCATAGTGACCGGTAGCGGACATCGGTCGGCGACGTGGTGTGCCGCTCCGGCCACCCCGGGTCCCCGGGGTCCGCGCGCGGGAATACCTGGCTCCGGGGCGGGGTTCCGCATGATAGTTTCATCGAAAGTATTTTCCTGAGAAGCTATTTGGATCGGGGAACGGCCATGCAGTTCGGAATCTTCTCGGTCAGCGACGTGACGACCGACCCCACGACGGGACGTACGCCGACCGAGGGCGAGCGGATCAAGGCGATGGTGCGGATCGCCCTGAAGGCCGAGGAGGTGGGCCTGGACGTCTTCGCCACCGGCGAGCACCACAACCCGCCCTTCGTGGCCTCCTCGCCCACGACCATGCTCGGTTACGTCGCGGCGCGGACCGAGAAGATCATCCTGTCCACCTCCACCACCCTCATCACCACCAACGACCCGGTCAAGATCGCGGAGGACTTCGCGATGCTCCAGCACCTGGCCGACGGGCGCGTGGACCTGATGATGGGCCGGGGCAACACCGGGCCGGTCTACCCCTGGTTCGGCCAGGACATCCGCCAGGGCATCCCGCTGGCGCTGGAGAACTACAACCTCCTGCACCGCCTGTGGAGGGAGGACGTCGTCGACTGGGAGGGCAAGTTCCGCACGCCGCTCCAGGGCTTCACCTCCACCCCGCGCCCGCTCGACGACGTGCCGCCGTTCGTCTGGCACGGCTCCATCCGCAGCCCGGAGATCGCCGAGCAGGCCGCCTTCTACGGTGACGGCTTCTTCCACAACAACATCTTCTGGCCCGCCACCCACACGAAGAAGCTCATCTCCCTGTACCGCCGCCGCTACGAGCACTACGGCCACGGCAGGGCCGAGCAGGCCGTCGTGGGGCTCGGCGGCCAGGTGTTCATGCGCAGGAACTCCCAGGACGCGGTCAAGGAGTTCCGGCCCTACTTCGACAACGCCCCGGTCTACGGCGGCGGCCCCTCCCTGGAGGAGTTCACCCGCGAGACCCCGCTCACCGTCGGCAGCCCGCAGGAGGTCATCGACCGTACCCTGGGGTTCAGGGAGTCCTTCGGCGACTACCAGCGCCAGCTCTTCCTGATGGACCACGCGGGGCTCCCGCTCAAGACCGTGCTGGAACAGCTCGACATCCTCGGTGAGGAGGTCGTCCCGGTGCTGCGCAGGGAGTTCGCGGCGAAGAAGCCCGCCCACGTGCCCGACGCGCCCACCCACGCCTCGCTCCTGGCCGCGAAGGAGCGCGCCACCACGAACACGGAGGTCCAGGAATGACCCGCAGGCTCGTCACCGTCACCGCCGGGCTCAGCAACCCCTCCTCGACCCGTCTGCTCGCCGACCGGCTCACCGCCGCCGCCGAGGAGGCCCTCGCCGACCGAGGCGAGAAGGTCGAGGTCAGGGTGGTCGAGCTCCGCGACCTGGCCCACGACATCATGAACGCCATGACCACCCGCGTCCCCACCGGTGACCTGTCCGGGGTGCTGGCGGACCTGGCCGAGGCGGACGGGATCATCGCGGTGACCCCGGTCTTCAACGCCTCCTACAGCGGCCTGTTCAAGGCGTTCTTCGACGTCGTCGACACCGAGGCGCTGGACGGCAAGCCGGTGGTGGTGGCCGCCACCGGCGGCAGCCCCCGCCATTCGCTGGTGCTGGAGCACGCCCTGCGCCCCATGTTCACCTACACCCGCTCGATCGTGGTGCCCACGGGCGTCTACGCCGCCTCCGAGGACTGGGGCGCCGGCGAGAGCGGCGGCCGCGAGCTGTCCGAGCGCGTCGCGCGGGCCGCCCGGCAGCTGGCCCTACTGGTCACCGACAGCGCCCCCACGGCCGCCGACCCCTACGAGGAGCCCACGCCCTTCGCCGACCTGATGTCCGGCCTGGGCAGGTGAACCCCGCCCCCGCAAAGCCGGGGCCCACCGCCGACCGCCCTGCACTGCGCACCCCGCGTTGTGCAGGGCACAACTTTGTCCGCACTCCCTTCTGCCTGGTCCGAGGGCGTCCCTAGAGTCATCCCACCGATGGGTCGGTACCCGCTTTCCCTACCTCCGACCTGGGGAGTTTCGATGCGACTCACTACCCCCGCGCGCCTGTGCGCACTCCTCGGACTCGCGGTCCTGACCACCGCCTGCGCCCCCCTCCAGACCACCGGAGCCGCCTCCGGTGTCGACGAACCGGACGGCACCCTGCGCGTCTGGCTGTTCTCCGAGGTCGATCAAGGGCCCAAGGAACGGGTCGTCGACGAGGCCGTCACCGAGTTCGAGGCCGCCCACGACGGGGTCGACGTCCAGGTCCAGTACATCCCCGTCGAGACCAGGGCCGAGCGCTTCCAGGGCGCCTTCCTCGACCCCGCCTCCGCCCCCGACGTCGCCGAGTACGGCAACACGGACCTGGCCGGGTACGTGGAGTCGGCGGGCTTCGTGGACATCACCGACGACCTCGCCGACTGGGCGCCGCACCGGGACATCGCCGACGACGTCGCGGCCACCGCACGGGTGGACGGCGCCTCCTACGGCGTGCCCTGGTTCCTGGGCGCCCGCGCCCTCTTCTACCGCACCGACGTGCTGGAGGAGCTCGACCTGGAGGTCCCCGCGACCCTGGAGGAGCTCGTGGAGACCGGCCGCGCGGTGCGCGAACACGACCCCGGCATGCTGGGAGTCTCCACCGGAGGGGCCTACACCTACGCCATGATGCCGTTCGTGTGGGCGCACGGCGGCGACATCGCCGAGGCGCGCGGCGCCACCCACACCGCCGCCATCGACTCGGAGGCCTCGCGACGGGGCCTGGAGCTGTACACGCGCATCCTGTCCGACGACGTCTGCCCGCCGCAGACCTGCTCGCAGATGACCGGGGACGCCTCCGTGCAGAACTTCCTCGCGGGCAACGCCGCCATGACCATCGGCGGCAACTTCAACCTGAACGCGCTGCGCGACAGCGACGTCGCCGACGTCGCCGCCGTCGTCCCGCTCCCGGGCGTCGAACCCGGCACGGTGGCCCCCGCCTTCGCCGGGGGCAACAACCTCGGAGTCCTGGCCGGTACGGAGCGCCGCACCCTCGCCGTGGAGTTCGTGAAGCTCCTGGCGGGCAAGGAGTACCAGCTGAGGATGTACGAGGCCATGGGCAACCTGCCCGCCTACACCGACGTGCGCGAGGAACTGGCCGCCTCGGACGAGGAGATCACCCCGTTCGTGGAGACCATCGACGCCGGGACCCGGTTCGTCCCGGTCACCGGAGCCTGGGCGACCGTCGACGCCGAGGGCGTCCTGCCCACCATGGTGCAGCGGGTGGCGGCCGGGAACGCCACCGTGGAAGAGGCCGCCGACGAGGCCGCCCGGGCCCTCGACACCGCGTTCGGGGAGGGATGACGCCCATGGACGCCAGACCCCCCGTCCCCGTCGCCGTACGGCGCCCCACCGGGAGGCCCCCGGGCTCCCGCGGTCGCCGGATCGAACCCTGGATCTACCTGGTACCCGCCGCGCTGGTGCTGGGTGTCATGCTGGTCTACCCGCTCTACCAGCTGGTGCTGGTGTCGTTCTTCGACTACCGCCAACCGCAGGTCACCGGTGCCGAGCCGCTGGAGTTCGTCGGCTGGGCCAACTACCGCGCGCTCCTGTCCGACCCCCAGTTCTGGGAGGTGCTGCGCAACACGGTGGGCTTCGCCGCCGCCTGCGTGGCCGGCACCCTCGCCGTGGGCGGTGCGCTCGCGGTCCTGGCCACCCGCCTGACCCCCTGGGTGCGCACACTGCTGTTCCTGGCCGCGCTGGGCGCCTGGGCGACCCCCGCCGTCACTGGCAGCGCGGTGTGGCTGCACCTGTTCGACCCCACTCTGGGGCCGGTGAACCAGGCCCTGACCTGGTTGGGCGTCGGAGACTTCACCGGGCACTCCTGGACCTACGACAAGTGGTCCGCCTTCGCACTGGTCGGCGCGCAGGTGGTGTGGTGCTCGTTCCCGTTCGTCATGGTCACCCTCTACGCCGGGATCAGGGCCATCCCCGAGGAGGTCGTGGAGGCCGCCCGGCTGGACGGCGCCTCCACGTCCCGGATCGCGTGGTCGGTGATGCTGCCGATGCTGCGCCCGGCGGTGACCATCGTGACCATCCAGTCGATCATCTGGGACTTCAAGATCTTCACCCAGATCTACGTCATGACCGGGGGCGGCGGGATCGCCGGCCAGAACCTGGTCCTCAACGTGTACGCGTACCAGAAGGCGTTCGCCTCCGGGCAGTACGGCCTGGGGTCGGCGATCGGCGTGATCACCACCCTGCTCCTGCTGCTGATCACCCTCGTGTACCTGCGCGCGCTGCGCCGCCAAGGGGAGGTACTGTGACGCTCCGCAGACTCAGGAACGACGCCGCCGGACTGCTCGTGGCCCTCGTCGTGGCACTGCCCCTGTACTGGATGCTGCTGTCGGCGCTCAAGCCCCGCGCCGCCCTGGAGGCGGGCGACCCCGCCCCCTACACGCTCGAACCCACCCTGGAGTCGTTCCGCCGGGTCCTGCTCATCGACGGGTTCGGGCAGTACCTGCTCAACAGCGTGCTGGTGGCGGTCGTGGTCGTCACCGTCTCCACCCTGTGCGCGTTCCTGGCGGCCGTGGCGCTCACCCGTTACCGCTTCCGGCTGCGCACGACCCTGCTGGTGATGGTGCTGACCGCCCAGATGGTGCCGGTGGAGGCCCTGACCATCCCGCTGTTCTTCCTCATGCGCGCCCTGGGGTACGGCATCCCCGGGATCGGACTGAACCAGCTGGGTTCGCTCATGCTCGTGCACACGGCGTTCGCGATCCCCCTGGCCGTGTGGATGCTGCGCAGCTTCGTCGCGGCGGTCCCCAAGGAACTGGAGGAGGCGGCCTGGCTGGACGGCGCGGGGAGTCTGACGTTCGTCACCCGCGTGCTGTTCCCCCTGGTCGCCCCCGGTGTGGTGGCGTGCAGTATCTTCTCGTTCATCATGACGTGGAACGACTTCCTGTTCGCCCGCACCTTCATCATCTCCGCGCAGGAGAACCAGACGCTGCCCATCGCCCTGCTGTCCCTGTTCAAGCCGGACGAGAACGACTGGGGCGGGATCATGGCGGGCTCGGTCCTGATGACGCTGCCGGTGCTGGTGTTCTTCCTGTTCGTGCAGCATCGGCTGGCCAACGGTCTGGGAGGGGCGGTCAAGGGGTGAGTTCGCCGTCCGGCCCCCGGCGCAACTCCTCGGCGTCGCTGCGCCGCGCCCTGGCGGTGGTGGAGCTGGTGCGCTCCACCCCGCCCGAGCACGGCGGTGCCACCCTCACCGAGCTCGCGGAGGGGCTCGGAGTGAACAAGAGCACCGTCCTGCGCCTGTCCGCGCCGCTGGTGGAGTACGGCCTGCTCACGCGCGACCCCCGTTCGGGGCGGTTCCGGGTGGGCGGTGCCGCACTGCTGTTGTGGCAGTCCTACCTGGACCACATGGACCTGCGGTCGGTCGCCTCCGAGCACCTGCGCGGCCTGATGCGCCGGACCGGGCACACCTGCCACCTGGTGCTGTTGGACGGGCACGACGTCGTGTACGTGGACAAGGTCGAGAACACGGCGACGGTGCGGATGTCCTCGCGGATCGGTGCGCGGATGCCGGCCTACCGGACGGCCGTGGGCCGGGCGATCCTGGCGTTCGGTCCGGACGACCTCGTGGCGGACGTGGTGGCGGCGGGACTTCCCGCCGTCACGGCCCGGACGGTGACCGACCCCGGGGTGTTGGCCGAGGAGCTGCGGCGGGTACGCGAGCGCGGGTACGCGATCGACGACCGCGAGAACGAGCCCGAGGTGCGCTGCGTGGCCGCGCCGATCTTCGACCACAACCGGGACCCGGTGGCGGCGATCAGTGTGTCGTCACTGGTCAGCCAGATGCCGGTGGCGCGGGTGCGCGGACTGGGGCCGGAGGTCGCCGCGGTGGCCGCGCGGGTGTCGGCCCAGCTGGGCGGGCGTGTCGTGGACACCGCCGCCGGAGGGCGCGGGGTTCCGTAGGCCCCCGGGCCCCCGGTGCGGGGGGTCACGGCGCGTGACCAGCGCTTCCGCGATCATCCGGAAGCTCCGGAGAGTTTTCCTCCGGTCACCCGTTGCCACGGGATTTCAATGGTGTTAACTTTCCAGGAAGCGAAGCATGGGAGCGCTCCCGCGAACGCGAGGACGCCCCCGCTCGCCGTCCGGACAGCGCCACGACCGACTGGTGCGCGACCGGACCCGAGGGGTCCACCCCGGCCGGGTCCGCACGCCGCGTCGCCCTCCCGGCCCCCTTCGGGACCGTGCGACGCCCCCGCAAGCTCACCCTCCTTGGCACCCCCCTACGCGAGGAAACGACGATGAGCAGATCCCCTTCCCCCGCACACCCGACCCCGCCGCGGCGCGCACTCGCCGTGGCCTCCGCCCTCCTGCTGGGCGCGACCACCGCACTGACCGCCGCCCCCGCCACCGCGGCCGACGACGGAGCGTCCGCCGCCAACGAGCGGGTGGACAACCCCTACGTCGGCGCGGACGTCTACGTGAACCCGATCTGGTCCGCCAACGCCGCGGCCGAACCCGGTGGTGAGGCCGTCGCGGACGAGCCCACCGGTATCTGGCTGGACCGCATCAGCGCCATCGAGGGCAACGACAGCCCCACCACCGGTGACATGGGCCTGCGCGACCACCTCGACGAGGCCGTCGAGCAGGCCGCCGGAGAACCGCTGGTCTTCCAGCTGGTCGTCTACAACCTGCCCGGGCGCGACTGCGCCGCTCTGGCCTCCAACGGCGAGCTCGGGCCCGAGGAGATCGACCGCTACGAGTCGGAGTACATCGACCCGATCGCGGACATCCTGCGCGACTACGAGGACACCTCCCTGCGGATCGTCACGACGATCGAACTCGACTCGCTGCCCAATCTGATTACCAATGTGTCCCCCCGCAACACCGCCACCCCCGAGTGCGACGTCATGCTGGCCAACGGCAACTACGTCAACGGCGTCGGCTACGCGCTCGCCCAGCTCGGCGCGATCGGCAACGTCTACAACTACGTGGACGCCGGCCACCACGGCTGGATCGGCTGGGAGGACAACTTCGCGCCCTCCGCGGCCCTGTTCCACGAGGCCGCCAACGCCAACGGGGCCACCCCCGACGACGTGCACGGATTCATCGCCAACACCGCCAACTACTCGGCCCTGAAGGAGGAGCACTTCGCGATCGGGCAGACCATCAACGGGACCCCGGTGCGCCAGTCCAGCTGGGTGGACTGGAACAACTACGTCGACGAGCTCTCCTTCGCCCAGGCCCTGCGCTCCGAGCTGGTCTCCCAGGGGTTCGACCCGGGCATCGGGATGCTCATCGACACCTCCCGCAACGGCTGGGGCGGCGCCGACCGGCCCACCAGTGCCGGGCCCACCACCGACGTGAACGCCTACGTCGACGGCGGCCGCTTCGACCGCCGCATCCAGTACGGGAACTGGTGCAACCAGGCCGGAGCCGGGTTGGGTGAGCGGCCCACCACCGCTCCCGAACCGGGCATCGACGCGTACGTGTGGATGAAGCCCCCGGGTGAGTCCGACGGCTCCAGCGCCGAGATTCCCAACGACGAGGGCAAGGGGTTCGACCGCATGTGCGACCCCACCTATGAGGGCAACCCCCGCAACAACCACAACATGAGCGGCGCCCTGCCCGACGCCCCCGTCTCCGGCCACTGGTTCTCCGCACAGTTCCAGGAGCTGCTGGCCAACGCGTACCCGCCCGTCCAGTAGGAGGCCCTCCCCGGATCGGGCGCCCGCCGCCGTCCCCCGGCGGCGGGCGCCCGGAAGGGCCACCCCTCCCGAACGGAGCCCTCGTGAAGCAACGCCTGACACTCGCCCTCGCCACGACCCTCGCACTCCTGGCCGCGCCGTTCGCGCACGCGATCCCCGCCCACGCCGACACCGGGTTCCGGGTCAGCGACGGGCGCCTCGTCGACGCGGCGGGCAACGACTTCGTCATCCGCGGGGTCAGCCACCCGCACACCTGGTTCACCCACGAGACCGGAGCCCTGGCCGACATCGGGTCGTTGGGCGCCAACACCGTCCGCGTGGTCCTCAGCAGCGGCGACCGCTGGCAGGAGAACGACGTCGCGGACGTCGCGGCGGTCGTCGCCGACTGCAAGGAGAACCGACTCATCTGCATGTTGGAGGTGCACGACACCACCGGCTACGGGGAGGACTCCGAGGCCGCGACGCTGGACCAGGCCGTCGACTACTGGTTGCGCATCCAGGACGCGGTCGCGGGGGAGGAGGACCACGTCCTGGTCAACATCGCCAACGAACCCTTCGGCAACGACGAGGCGACCAACGCGTCCTGGGCCTCCGCGACCTCGGAGGCGATTCGGCGCCTGCGCTCGGCGGGCTTCGACCACACGTTGGTCGTGGACGCCCCGAACTGGGGTCAGGACTGGACGCACACCATGCGCGACGGCGCACAGGGCGTCTTCGACGCCGATCCCCACGCCAACACCGTGTTCTCCATCCACATGTACGGCGTCTACGAACAGGAGTCGGTGATCGTCGACTACCTGGAGTACTTCACCGACCGCGGTCTTCCCCTCATCGTCGGTGAGTTCGGCTTCGACCACAGTGACGGCGATCCCGACGAGGACGCCATCATGCGCCACACCGAGCGACTCGGCCTCGGGTACGTCGGCTGGTCGTGGAGCGGAAACAGCGGCGAGGTCGCCTACCTGGACATGGTCGAGGACTTCGACGTCGACTCCCTGACCCCCTGGGGAGACCGGATCTTCCACGGTCCCGACGGCATCGTCGAGACCTCGGTACGGGCTCCCGTCTACGGAGCGGAGCAGCCCGGCCCACGAGTACGCACGTAAGACCCCCGGCCGCGCGCCGTGCGCGGCCGGGTTCCCCCAACGCACACACGAGGAGTGACCTCATGCGGTCACGTCAGACCATCGCCGCCCTGGCGCTCGGAGGCCTGGCCGTCGGCTACGCCGTCGTCGCCGCGCCCGAACCCGCCGAGGCCCACGGGGCCTTCACCTATCCCGCCTCCCGCACCTACGCCTGTTTCCAGGACGCCACCGGCGGAAGCTCCGGGGGCGCCCTCCAGCCCGTCAACGCCGCCTGCGCCGACGCCCTCTCCGAAGGCGGCGACTACGCCTTCTGGAACTGGTTCGGCAACCTGATCAGTGACTCCGACGGTCGGCACCGGGAGTTCGTCGCGGACGGGGAGCTGTGCGGGCCCACCGAGCAGTTCGCCGCCTTCAACGCGGCCCGCACCGACTGGCCGTCCACCCAGTTGCAGCCGAACACGACCGTGGAGTTCCACCACAACGCGTGGGCGCCCCACCCGGGTACCTTCTTCACCTATGTCACGGTGGACGGCTGGAACCCGAACTCGCCCCTGACCTGGGATGACTTGGAACTGATCGACGAGGTCGTCGACCCCCCGCTGCGCAGCGGGGGTGAGGCGGGCGCCGAGTACTACTGGGACGTGGACCTCCCCGACCGGGAGGGGCGCCACCTCGTCTACTCGGTCTGGGAGCGTTCCGACAGCCCCGAGGCCTTCTACAACTGCTCCGACGTGGTCTTCGGCGACGACCCGGGAACCGAACCCGGGCCCGGCCCGGAACCGACGGACCCCGAGCCGACCGACCCGCCCGCCCCCGAGCCGACCGACCCGCCCGGCCCCGACCCGACGGACCCGCCCGCGAAGGAGTACTGCACGGCGGAGTACAGGGTCACCGACGCCTGGAGCGACGGCTTCCAGGCGGAGGTCGAGGTCACCGCTGGAGAGGACGGCGTGACCGGATGGATGGTGGACTGGGTGTTCGCCAACAGGCAGGAGATCAGCAACGTCTGGAACGCCTCGCTCGTGAACCACGGCGCGCACTTCGAGGCCTCCAACGCGGCCCACAACGGAACGCTCGCCGCGGGTGACTCCACCACCTTCGGGTTCACCGCGACCTTCGAGGGCGCCAACATCGTGCCCGGAGTGGAGTGCCAGCGACCCTGATCGCTGACGCGTCGGGCCGGTCCTGGGGCATGACGGCCCGGGACCGGCCCACCCCGTTCCTAACGCTGTTAGGTAGCCTGGGACGATGGACTCCGCGCGCATCTACCAGAACTGCCAGGACCGCCTCCTCGACCTGGCCCCCACCCTCGACCGGGACCAGCTCGCCACCGTTGTCCCCGCCTGCCCGGACTGGACCGTCCAGCAGGTGTACGCCCACCTCGCGGGGCTCGGCGCCGACGTGCTGAGCGGAAACGCCACCCCTCCGGTCGGTGACGAGGTGACGGCCCGCCAGGTCGCGGACCGCGCCCACCTGGACATCGGCGCCATCACCGACCAGTGGCGCGCGAGCGCCCCCGCCCTGCTGGAGCTGCTGCGGACCCGGACGCGCAGGCGCTACGCGCTGCTGGCCCTGGACCTGTGGCATCACGAGAACGACCTGCGGGGCGCCCTGGGTCTGGCCGCGCGGACCGAGGACGCCGACCAGCTCGCGGACTTCCCGTTGGGCGGGCTGGCGAAGGTCTGGTCGGCCGACCGGCCCGCCGTGCGGGTGGTCGCCACCGACACCGGACAGGAGTGGACCCTCGGAGAGGACCCCGGGCTCACCCTGCGCGGCACCGCCTACGAGCTGGCCAGGGCGGTGACCGGACGGCGCGGTGTGCGCCAGATCCTGGCCATGGACTGGACCGGTGGCGACCCCGCGAGCGTCGCCCCGCTCCTGCCCACCCTCCCCGCACCCGAGGCCGACCTCACGGTCTGACCGGCCTCCGGCTCAGGGCGTGTAGGGGACGCGGTTGACGGCCCGCACCTCTCCCAGGGTGGACCACTCGTTGCGTCCAAGCCGCGCCATCGGACGCAGCAGGGTGGCCTCGGGAAGGCCGTCCACCACGACGGACGCGTCCACGGCCACCGTCTGGACCCGGCCGAACACCACCGTGGAGTCACCCAGGCGCAGGGTCGAGTGCAGGGCGCACTCCAGCGCGACCGGCGACGCGGCCACCCGGGGAGGGAGTACCGTCGTGCTCGCCTCCCGCTCGATGCCCAGCTCGTCGAACTCGCTCAGGTGTGGCGGGTACTCCGTCGCGGTCGCGTTGACCTGGTCCTGGAGCGGTTCGGTGGCCAGGTTGACCACGAACTCGCCGGTGGCCTCCACGTTGCGCAGGGAGTCCTTGCGGCCCACCGAGGTGAACTGCACGATCGGCGGTTCGGTGCAGGAGATGGTGAAGAAGGAGTGCGGCGCCAGGTTGTCCACGCCGGACTCGGAGGTGGTGGAGACCCACGCGATCGGGCGCGGGAGGATCACCGACGACATCAGCTTGTAGAAGTCCCGGCCGGGCAGGGCGGCGGGGGTGTGTTCGGTACGCATCACCGACGAGTATCCCGTGTGCCGGGGGTGGGGGCGGGCATACCCACCGGATGGAACTGGTCACCGCCGACGACGTCCGCGCCGCCGCCTCCCGGATTCGGGGCCACGTGGTGCGCACGCCCCTCACCGCGGGGCCCCACGGGACGGACCTCCTCCTCAAGCCGGAGAGCCTCCAACCCACCGGTGCCTTCAAACTGCGCGGCGCCACCAACGCCGTCGCCCAGCTCACCCCGGTCCAGCGCGAACGCGGTGTGGTCACGCACTCCTCGGGTAACCACGGCCTCGCGCTGGCCCTGGCGGCCGCCCGTCAGGGGGTGCCCTGCGCCGTCGTGGTGCCGGAGGGCGCACCGGCGGTCAAGGTGGAGCGGATTCGCTCCTACGGCGCGCGTGTGGTGACCGTGCCGCCCGCCGAGCGCCTCACCGCCGCCACCGAGCTGCGCGACCGTGAACTCCGCGTGCTGATCCCGCCCTTCGACGACCCCCGGGTGATCGCCGGTCAGGGCACCGTGGGACTGGAGATCCTCGAACAGTCACCCGAGGCCACCACCATCGTCGTGCCGGTGGGCGGAGGCGGACTGGCCTCCGGCGTGGCCACGGCGGTGCGGGCCGCCCACCCCCGGGTGCGGGTGGTGGGAGTGGAGCCCGAGCTGGCGGCCGACGCCGCCGAGAGCCTGCGCGAGGGGCGCCTCGTCTCCTGGGAACCGGAGCGCACCCACCGGACCATGGCCGACGGGGTGCGCGTCTGCCTGTCCGAACGCACCTTCGCGCACCTCTCGGCACGGTTGGACGGGATCGTCACGGTCTCGGAGGAGGAGATCGCCCGGGCCGTGTCCGCGCTCGCGCACGGGGCTCGGCTGGTCGCCGAGCCCAGCGGCGCGCTGGCCACGGCGGCGGTCCTGGCGGGGAAGGTGGAGACCGTGACGGGTCGGCCCGAGGCCACGGTCGCCGTGGTCTCGGGCGGCAACGTCGACCCGGCCCTGTTCACGCGGTTGACCCGGGTGGACTGAACCCGGGGCCGACGGTCCGTGCGCACCGGTCACGGTGATCCCGGGAGGCGGCCGGTCAGCCGTCGGTGGACTGCCGGTCGGCGGCGGCGCGGTCCTCGCGTCGGCGCATGGCCATGTCGGACACGATGGCCAGGCCGAAGGCGATCACCATCGCCACGATGACCGCCAGCGTGGTCAGGGCGGTGCCGAACGAGGTGGGGTCGATCATGGGGAGCTCCGGGGGTCGAGGGCGCCAACGCTCGTGCGTCCGACATGCCGGGCATGTCGGCGCCTCCAACCGTAATAGGTGTTAACTTTCAGACCCAGTGTAAGCCCGAGTGAACTGCGTCATATCCGAGCTCGGGAGGTCCCGGTTGGGGAACGGCGATCGAGGGCACGTTCCGGGTCATGTCGGACGCCGAACGCACCCACGACGGCCGCTACGTCGTCGTCCGGGGCCGGAGGTGGCGGGCCAGCGACCCCGAACTCCCGGAGTCGGTCCGCCAGCGCCTGGTCGACCACCTGATGGCGGCCCGCCGAGACGTGGCCTCGGCCCTGCGCGCCGGGGACGCCGAGGCCGAGTCGCGGGCCCGGGCGAACGTGGCGCGTGCCAAGGAGGGCCTGGGGGAGAGGGGAACGCCCTGGTGGGAGATGACCCTCGACGATCGCCGACTCCGCTGGGAGCGGAACCTGCGAGACCTCGACCCCGACACCCGCCCCGACTGACCGGTGCCACCTGTGCTCTGGGAGGCCTCGAACACCGCGCCCTCCCGAGTGTCGGGAGGGCGCGCCGTCGCTCTCCCTCAGCCTCGGGGCATGGGCGGGGCCGTGCCCGGGCACGTGTCGGCGACCGCCTCGCGGGACGCGAAGAACTCCACCGCGGCCTCGGCACAGGGCAGGCGCGACAGTGTGCCGTGGCCGTCGTCCTCCACGCTCAGCACTCGGCCGCCGACGACGTCCCGCATGTCCAGGGCCCAGCGGTGGGGCGTCACCATCTCGCGCGTGTGGCCCACCAGCTGGAGCGGGCTCTGACCCCGCTCCAGCTCCGGTGCGCGTCCGGAGGTGGGCCACCCCGCGCACATGTGCGCGTAGAAGCCCGTGGTGCCCATGGCGGGCAGGCGCTCGGCCCGCTCGGCCCGGTCCCGCCACACACGGTCGAAGTCACGAGGGCTCTCGGAGTCGTTGCACAACAGCGCCACCTGGGAGAAGAACGTGGCGCCGTCGGTCTCGGCGTCCCACCCGAAGCCCTCGGCGCGCGGCTGCCCCGGATCGGGGACGCCCCCGTCCAGCAGGGTCACCAGGGCGGCCGCGTTGTCGGGCCACTCGCGCTCGGGCGTGGGCAGCAGCGCCGTCACGAAGTCCCCGTCCACCACGGTCCCGTCGGGGCCGGTGCGCGGCTCCTCCGCCAGTGCGTCGCGCAGTTCCAGCATCCGGGCACGCACCGGCTCACCCTCCGTGCCGAGTCCGTAGACCGCGTCGTGCTCGGCCACCCAGTCGGTGAACCGGTGGAACACCTCCTCGCCCGCCTCCGCCTGGCCCTCCTCCAGCCGGGACACACTGGTGTCGGGAGAGACCACCGAGTCCAGGAGCATGGCCTCGACCCGGTCGTCGTACAGGGAACGGTAGGTCGCGCCGAGCAGGGAGCCCCACGAGACCCCGTAGAAGCCGATGGTCTCCGCGCCCAGCGCCCTCCGGACCAGCTCCATGTCGCGGGCCACGTTCTCCACGGTCAGGGACTCGACCAGCTCGGGGTCGGCCGCGTGGCACTCCTCGTTCATCCGGGCGTACTCCCCGGCGAGGGCGCGGGCCCGTTCCTCCGCGTCCGGGCCGGGGCCGGGGTCGGGCGCGGTGAACTCGAACCCGCACTCCGGGGCCCCGCTGTACCCGACACCGCGCGGATCGAATCCGACCAGGTCGTGACGTGCCCCGAGGTCTCGCAGCCCAGTGCCGAGGACGTGGCCGGGCATGGTCACCCCCTGGTGCCCGGGCCCTCCGGGGTTGAACAGCACCGGGTAGTCGTTGTTCTCGGAGGCGGGCACCCGGCTGACGGCGAGTTCGAGGCCGCGTCCGTCGGGGTCGTCGTGGTCCAGGGGCACGGTCACCGTCGCGCACAGGGTGCGCTCGTCGCCCGCGTCCCAACCCTCGGCGACCTCCGCGCAGAGCCGCCAGTCCGGTTCCGGGTCGGGCTCGGCCGCGGCCGGTACGGCCCCCGCCGTGAGCAGGAGTCCGGACAGGGCGATCAGCGCGGCTCCGCGCGTCAGGGGCATGGGGGTCTCCGCTCGTGGGGGTGGGGGTCGAGGGGCGCGGCCGTGGGGACGGTTGCGCGCGGGCCCTCGCGTCGCCGTCATGCTACGTTCGGTCACCCTCCCGGGGCGTGCGCCTCACGGAGGATTCCCGGGGTCTCGGAAGTACCGGGTGGAGGCCGTGCCGCCGTCTCCTTGGTCGGCTCCGGCACCCACTTTCGTGGGGGGCGCGTGCGAAGGGACACCGTCCCGCGGTCCGGACACGGGGGCGGGCGTCCTACACTCAGCCCCCATGCGCACCCGGATGCCTCACCCCAGCCGCTGCCTCGCCCGATGGCGCGGCCTGGACCCCCTCACCCGGCGCGAATGGCGCTGGACCGTCGCCGACTGGCTGTACGCCCTGGGGACCGTGCTCCTGACCCTCCAGTTGCAGATCCAGTCCATGGACGGCTGGGGTCTGGCGGGTGCCTGGACCGGAGAGCTCTTCGAGGCCGAATCCGCACGGTACGGGCCCGAACTCCCGGGTCTGCTGTACTACGGGCTCCCCGTGCTGGGTGTGACGGCGACCATGCTGGTACGGCGCGCCCAGCCCCTGTGGCTGCTGGGATCGGCGCTCGTGTTGCTCCTGGGGTTCGGCAACGTCGTGCCGGTGCTGGTGGCGGTCTACTCCCACGCCGTCCACGCCCGGGGACCCCTCTCGCCGGTGGCGTGGTCCCTGGCCTACGCCGTCGGGATCGCGCTGGCCTTCCGGGAGGCGGTCGACATCGCCCTCATGGGAGCGATGGCCGTTCTGCTGCTCCTGGCCCTGGGGCTGTACGTGGGTACCCGTCGCGAGCTGGTGCACGGGCTCAGGGAGCGGGCCGAACGGCTCGACCGCGAGCGGCACCTGCTCGCGGAGCGCGCGGTGAGCGCCGAACGCAACCGCATCGCCCGCGAGATGCACGACGTCGTCGCCCACCGGGTCAGCCTCATCGTCCTGCACGCCGGAGGGCTGGAGGTCTCCACCAGCGACCCCAGGGCCCTGGAGACCGCCGGGCTCATCAGGGGAACGGGACGCCAGGCCCTGGGGGAGCTGCGTGACATCCTCGGCGTACTGCGCGAACACCCCTCCGGACCCGCGCCCGCGCGGCCGCGGCCGCAGCCCACCCTGGCGGGAGTACCGGAACTGCTCGACGAGTGGCGCGAGGCGGGGATGAGCGTCGAACTCCGCGACGGGCTCACCGGGGCGGACGACCTCCCGCTCGCCGTCCAGCGCGCCGCCTTCCAGGTGGTGAAGGAGGGCGTCACTAACGCCGCCAAGCACGCCGCCGGAGCCGACGTGACCGTCACGCTCCGGCTGGGCGCGGGCCGCCTGACCGTGGAGGTCGCCAACGCCGAACCGCCGAGCGACCTCGTGCCCCCGCCGACGAGCGGGTACGGGTTGTCCGGACTGCGGGAGCGGGTGGACGAGCTGGAGGGACGGCTCACCTCCGAGGAGACCGCCGACGGCGGCTGGCGGCTGAGCGCCGAACTGCCCGCGGCCGTGGACGCGGAACCCGAACCCGTCTGAGGCGGTGACGCGTGCCGGGCCCGGCACGCGACGGGACCGCGAAGGGGCCCGGGGCGCCGCGCGCCGCCGAGCCCCGATGCGGACCTACAGGATCGAACCGGGCGTGTAGGCCGCGGCCTCCGGACGAGCCGAGGTGATCTCCTCGATCCGCGCCACCACCGCCGCCACCTGGTCGGCGGCGGCGCCGGTGAAGGTGATCCGGTCGGCCAGCAGCGCGTCCAGGGCGGCGCGGTCCAGCGGGAAGCGCTCGTCGGCGGCCAACCGGTCCAGCAGCTGATTGGCCGCGCCCTCCTGGCGCATGGCCAGCGCCGAGCCCACCGCGTGCTCCTTGATGAGCTCGTGCGCGGTCTCGCGGCCCACCCCGGTGCGCACCGCGGCCATCAGCATCTTGGTGGTGGCCAGGAACGGCAGGTAACGGTCCAGTTCGGCGGAGATCACGGCGGGGAAGGCGCCGAACTCGTCCAGCACCGTCAGCATGGTCTCCACCAGGCCGTCGAACGCGAAGAACGCGTCCGGCAGCGCCACCCGGCGCACCACCGAGCACGACACGTCGCCCTCGTTCCACTGGTCGCCCGCCAGCTCCCCGGCCATGGAGGCGTACCCGCGCAGGATCACGGTGAGGCCGTTGACCCGCTCGCACGAGCGCGTGTTCATCTTGTGCGGCATCGCGGACGAGCCCACCTGGCCCTCGGCGAAGCCCTCGGTGACCAGTTCGTGCCCGGCCATCAGGCGGATCGTCTTGGCCAGCGAGGACGGCCCGGCCGCCAGCTGCACCAGAGCGGTCAGCACCTCGAAGTCCAGCGAACGCGGGTACACCTGGCCCACGCTGGTGAACCGGTGCTCGAAGCCCAGGTGCGACGCGACCTCGTCCTCCAGGGCGTCCAGCGCCGCGCGGTCGCCGCCGAGCAGGTCCACCATGTCCTGGGCGGTGCCGACCGGGCCCTTGATCCCGCGCAGCGGATACCGGGCGACCAGCTCGTCCAGGCGACCCAGGGCCACGAGCACCTCGTCGGCGATCGACGCGAACCGCTTGCCCAGGGTCGTGGCCTGCGCGGCCACGTTGTGGGAACGGCCCGCCATGACCGTCTCGCCGTACTCGGCCGACAGTCGGCCGAGCCTGGCCAGCAGAGCCACCGCGCGGTCGCGCACCAGCAGCAGGCTGTCGCGGATCTGGAGCTGTTCGACGTTCTCGGTGAGGTCGCGCGAGGTCATGCCCTTGTGCACGTGCTCGTGCCCGGCGAGGGCGTTGAACTCCTCGATCCGGGCCTTCACGTCGTGCCGGGTCACCCGCTCGCGCGCGGCGATGGAGGCCAGGTCGACCTGTTCGAGGACCTTCTCGTAGTCCTCCACCACACCGGCCGCGACGTCCACGCCCAGACGCGCCTGGGCACGCAGCACGGCCAGCCACAGCCGCCTCTCGGCGACCACCTTGTACTCAGGGGACCACAGCCGGGTCAGCTCCGCGGACGCGTAGCGGGCGGCCAGGACATCGGGGATCACAGGTTTCGCGCTCACGTCGTGCCACCCTATCGCCCGTGCCGGGCCGGACGCGCTTCGGTCCAGCCCCAGTTCACCGGTAGTGCCGTCCCTACCCCCCACTGGCGGGTCCGGCGGATGTCGCCGTCCGGCGCCGCGTCCTAGCGTGGAACACATGACCACCCCGAACGCTCGGCGACGACGGCCGAAGACCCTGCGCCAGGCGCTCGCCCACCCCCGGTTCCTCCTGTCGGCCTGGGCGTGGCGGTCCCTGGCCCACACCCTGACGACCCTGGTGGTCGGGGGACTGCTCCTCTTCGTGGCCCTTCCCGTGTACGCGCCCTGGGCCGTGTTCGTGTCCCGGCTCGGCCACGACCGGGACGCCGGGCACCTGGCCTTCTGGTTCCTGTTCGGGCTGCTCATGGTGCTCTGCTTCGCCCCGCTCGTGGCCATCCCCCTGGGCGCCCTGGAGCGCAAGCGCCTCCACCTGGTGATGCCGGGTGAGAACCGCAGCGGCCACCGGACCCCGCCGCCGGGTCTGTGGGGCTGGGTGCGCACCCGCTACTCCGAGGCCGCCACCTGGCGTGAGGTGGCCTACGCCGCCGTCATGTTCCCGGTCCTCGGCCTGTCCCTGATGGTGTCGTTCACCCTGACGTCCCTCACCATCCTGCTGACGCTGGCCCCGTTCATCCTCCTCGACGGGAACGAGGCCCCCATCTCCCTGGGCTGGACCTCCCTCACCACCCCGGGCGAGGCCCTGCCGTACACGCTGGCCGCGCCGGTCACCGCGGTCCTGCTCTTCTACGCGTGCGGGCTGATGTCCCTCGGCCACGCCGTGATCGCCCGCGCACTGCTGGTCGGGCCGCCCAAGGAGGTCCTGCGTGCCGAACTCGACCAGGTCACCGAGTCGCGCGCCCGACTCGTCAACGCCTTCGAGTACGAGCGGCGCCGGATCGAACGCGACCTCCACGACGGCGCCCAGCAGAGGCTCGTGGCACTCAGCATGGACCTGGGCATGGCCCGGGTGGACCTGGACGAGGGCTCCCCGGCCGACCAGCGGGTGGCGGCGGCCCAGGCCAAGGTCGACGAACTCATCGACGAGCTCCGCGAACTGGTGCGCGGCATCCACCCGCGCGTGCTGACCGACCGGGGCCTGCGCGACGCCCTCCAGGAGCTGGCCGACCACTGCCCGGTGCCGGTCGCGGTGGAGACGGCCGTCCCCCACCGGCTGCCCCCGCACGTGGAGGGCACCGCCTACTTCGTGGTCGCGGAGGCGCTCACCAACGTCTACAAGCACGCCCGCGCCGACTCCGTCACCGTGCGCGCCCGCCTGGTCCCGGGGCCGACCGGGACCGCCGCGACGCACACCCTTCCCGAAACGGTGCCGGACGAGGGCACGGGCGTCCTCACCGTCGAGGTCACCGACGACGGGGTCGGGGGCGCCGACGCCCGGCGCGGCACCGGCCTCACCGGTCTCGGTGACCGGGTCGCGGTGATGGGCGGGACAATGGGACTGACGAGCCCCGCAGGCGGGCCGACCCGAATCCGAGTGGAGCTGCCGTGCGGACCGATTCCCGCGAACCCGACCCCGTGACCCCCGTTCCGACCGTGTTGGCGGAGGACGGTGTGCTGCTGCGGGAGGGACTGGTGGGCGTCCTGGAGCGCTTCGGCTTCCCGGTGGTCGCCGCCGTCGAGGACGGCGACGCCCTCGTCGAGGCGGTCACCGAACACCGGCCCCGCCTGGTCGTCACCGACATCCGCATGCCCCCGGACTTCACCGACGAGGGGCTGCGGGCCGCGGTGCGACTGCGTCAGCGCCACCCCGGGCTGGCCGTGGTGGCGCTCAGCCAGTACGTGGAACTCAGCTACGCCACCGACCTGCTCGACTCCGGTGACGGAAAGGGCGTGGGCTACCTGCTCAAACAGAGGGTGGGCGACGTGCGCGAGTTCGCCTCGGTGCTGCGCAGGGTCGTCGAGGGCGCCACCTTCGTCGACCCGGAGGTCGTACGGCAGCTGCTGCGCCGTAGCTCCGACCCGCTCGAACGGCTCACCGCGAGGGAGCGGCAGGTGCTGGAACTCATGGCCGAGGGCCACTCCAACGGCGCCATCGCGCGCAGGCTGGTGGTCAGCGACGCGGCCGTGGGCAAGCACGTGGGCAACATCCTGGCCAAGCTCGACCTACCGCCCGACCACGACGTGCACCGCCGTGTCCAGGCGGTGCTCGCCTACCTCCGGGCCCAGAGCTCCTGACCCGGGCGGGGTGGCCCTCAACCGTCCATCGAACGGTCCACGACCACCACGGTCTCGTCGCCCACGACCCAGGCGTCGTGGCCGGGTGGTACGTACGCCACCTGGCCCGCCACCAGCTCGCGTTCGGAGCCGTCCCGGGTACGGAACCCCATGGTCCCCTGGAGGAGCGTGAGCGCGTGGGTGGCCATGCACAGGTCGGTCCCGGCGTCCGGGCGCATGTGCCGGCTCCACTGCCACCCCGGTTCCAGGGTCATGCGGGTGATGAGCTGGCCGCCCAGGTGCACGGACGAGGACCGGCCGTGGTCGAACTCCACCAGTTCCCCGGAGGTGTCGAAGTCACCGATCCGCACGGCGCCGGGCGGCTCCTCGTCCCAGGCCTGCACCATGGACTGGCGCACGATCCGGCCGTCCTCCAGGTCCAGTAGGGACATGCTCCGCACGGTGAGACCGTCCGGGTAGGTGCAGCGCTCCGTGTAGGCGGCGCGGTCGCCGTCGGTGAAGTACTCCAGGACCTCGTGTTCCAGGTCCATCGAGTACACCTGCCGGAGCTGGTCCTCGATCGAGGAGCGCCCGTGCAGCACCGTGGGCGAGCTGGGCGGGGTGCGCCGGTCCACGGTCTCCATGTCCGCGTCCTCCGCGAACTGGCGGATCAGCAGGGCGGTGTCGCCGTCCTCGACGGCCCGCCGGAACACCTCGATGTCGAATTCGTTGCCGTTGGTGTTGGCTGACATGATGCGGACCCCTTTCTGGGAGCGACGGGGCACGCGGACCTTTGTCGGGTGCCCTACCTCCACCCTGCTCCCCGACCGGTCTCCGATTCGACCAATCCCGGGTCAGGCCCGGGTTTGCCCGGCCCGGCGGGGACTCGACCGCCCCGACCACGCGCGTTAGCGTGGAAGTGAGGAGGCCTCACCCACGGGACGACCGGAGGTGACATGGTCAAACGCAGGAAGATCCGGTACACGGTCGTCATGGGGCTGTGTCTGCTGCTCTTCGCCGGGGCCACCCCCGTCTACTACCTGTTCGGTGTCGGGTGGGCGGTGGCGATGTGTGCCGTCGCGATGGTCCTGCCGCCCGTCGCGGTCACCCTGGGCAGTATCTCCGACCCCGACGACCCGCGCGACCACGACAACAGGTACGGGCCCAACGCCGAGTAGGCGCCGGGCCCGCACCCGGAGTCAGCGCTCCAGCACGCGACGCAGGGCGCTCAGGACCAGCTCCGCGCGGTCCAGGCGGGCGTTGTGGCCCATGAGGCCGATCCGCCACACCGTCGCCGCGTGGGGGCCCACCCCGGCGCCGATCTCCAGCCCGTAGTCGCGCAGCAGGCGTTCACGCACCTTGCCGGAGTCCACGCCGTCGGGCACGCGCACGGAGGTGAGCTGCGCCAACCGGTGGCCCTCGGCGGCGAAGAGTTCCAGCCCCATCTCCTGGAGGCCCTCGCGCAGGCGCGCGCCCGCGGCCTCGTGACGGGCGGCGACGGCGTCCACGCCCTCCTCCTCGATCCGGGCCAGGGCCGCGTCCAGGGACGCGACCATCGCGGTCGGAGCGGTGTGGTGGTAGGCGCGCCCGCCCGGGCCGCCGCGCACGTAGGCGCCGAGCAGACCGAGGTCGACGTACCACACCGGCGGGGACTGCACCCGGCGTTCCCACGCCCGTTCGGAGAAGGTGAACGGAGCCAGCCCCGGAGCCACGCCCAGGCACTTCTGGGTACCGGAGTAGGCGATGTCCACCAGCCACTCGTCGAGGGCCATCGGCATGCCGCCGAGCGAGGTGACGCAGTCGGCCAGCAGCAGGGTGTCGTCGGAGCGCTCGCGCAGGGCCCGGCCCAGCGCGCCGACGTCGCTGACCACCCCGGTGGAGGTCTCGGCGTGCACGACCGCCACGAGCTTCGGGGCGGGGTGGGCGTCCAGGACGCGCTGGACGTCGACGGGCCGACCCCACTCGTGGTCCACTCGCACCACCTCGGCGCCGTAGCGCCCGGCGACCTCGCACATGCGCTCGCCGAACAGGCCGTTGACCGCCACGACCACCACGTCGCCCGGGCGCACGGAGTTGGCGAAGGCGGTCTCCATGCCCAGGGAACCGGTGCCGGAGAGCGGCAGTGTGAGCGGGTTCTCGGTGCCCCAGAGGGAACGCAGCCGCGCGCAGGCGCGTTCCAGCAGGGTGATGAACTCGGGGTCCAGGTGCCCGAGGAGCGGGGCGGCCAGGCCCAGGGTGGCCTCCGGGTAGGGGTTGCTCGGTCCGGGGCCCAGTAGGGTGCGTTCGCTGACTGACATGGTCGAACACTAGCCGGGACGGGACGGCCGGGCCCCCACGGGGTGATCCGGGATCGCGTGCCCGGGGTCCGAACCGAACAGGGAGGGAGAGGGTGACGGCGCACGACCGCGGGGACCGTGCCGCGCCGCCCGAGACACCATGACCGAGACCGACGCCGCGGCCGCCGCCGCGACCAGGGGAGCACTTGCCGACGGCGTACGCCTGCTGCGCGTGGCCCACGACGACCCCAGGATCGGGGGTCTGCTCGACGGGCTCCTGGAGGAGTACACCGAGCGCTACGGGGCCGAGGGCGCCGCCAACGAGCTCAGCCGCTACCCGGTCACCGAGTTCGTCGCCCCCGGGGGAGGTCTCGTCCTGGCCGAACTCGACGGCGAGGTCGTGGCCGGGGGAGCGTTGCGCCCCTACCGGCGGGACCGCGCCGACACCGTCGAGTTCAAGCGCGTGTGGACCAGCGCCCGACACCGTCGGCGCGGGCTGGGGCGGCGGATCATGAGCGCGCTGGAGGAGGCCGCCCGCGACCTCGGGTACTCCCGGGTGATGCTCTTCACCGGCCCCTCCCAGCCCGAGGCGGTCGCCCTGTACGAACGGATCGGCTACCGCCGGGTCGACCCCGCGACCGTCGACGACCTGCCCTACCCGAAGGCCATCCCCTTCGCCCGCGACCTGGTTCCCGCCACCGGGTGACCGCCCGGTGCGCACGGGCGCGCACGCTGGCCCGGACGTTATGGGCAGCGCTATGACCGGCACGCGGACAGGGGTACGAACGCCTTTGTACGATGAGAGGGGCGACCGCCACCAGCGGTCACCACGCCCCGCACCCTTTCGACGAACTCGACGAGGAGAGTCACAACGTGAGCGAGCAGCAGCGTCCCGAGGCCGAGGCCGAAGCCCCCGTGTTCAGGCCGCGCAAGAACGGCCAGGCGCAGTCGGTCTCCGACGAGCTCGCGGCGTGGATGACCACCGGCTGGGCCGACACCGAGCTGCGCGACCTGGAGCCCGTCGAGCAGGCCGGGCACACCGCCCGCCGCCGTGACGTGCTCAGCGCGGCCTTCCCCGGGGACCGCCTGGTCGTTCCCTCAGGTCAGCTCCTGACCCGCTCCAACGACACCGAGTACCCCTTCCGCGCCGCCACCGACTACGCCTACCTCACCGGTGACACCACCGACGGCAACTGCCTGGTGCTCACCCCGAGGGCCGACGGCGGTCACGACGCCGTCCTGTACCTCAAGCCGCGTTCCAACCGCGACAACGGCGAGTTCTGGCTCGGCGGCTACGGCGAGCTGTGGACCGGGCGCCGCAACAGCCTGGGAGAGGCCGCCGAGCTGCTGGGCCTGCCCACCGCCGACGTGCGCACCCTGCCGGGCGTGCTCGGCTCCGACACCTCGGCGACCACCCGCGTCGTTCGGGGCCACGACGCCGAGATCGACGCCCTGGTGGACGGTCTGCGCGCCGACGCCGACGACGAGGCCCGCGCCAAGTCCGTCCAGCTGGACCAGGACCTCGGGGTGGCGCTGGCCGACCACCGCCTGGTCAAGGACGAGTGGGAGATCGCCCAGCTCCAGCTGGCCGTCGACGCCACCGTACGCGGCTTCGGCGACGTCGCCAAGGCGCTGCCCCAGGCCAGGGACACCTCCGAGCGCTACGTGGAGGGCACCTTCTTCCTCCGTGCCCGGGTCGAGGGCAACGACGTCGGTTACGGCACCATCGCCGCCTCCGGCGCCAACGCCACCACCCTGCACTGGACCCGTAACGACGGTCCGGTCCGCGAGGGCGACCTGCTGCTCCTGGACGCCGGGGTGGAGACCACCACCCTCTACACCGCCGACGTCACCCGCACCATGCCCGTCTCGGGCACCTTCACCGAGCTCCAGCGCAAGGTCTACGACCTGGTGTACGAGGCGCAGGAGGCCGGTATCGCCGCGGTCGCCCCCGGTCGGCCCTTCACCGCCTTCCACGAGGCCTCCCAGCGCGTGCTGGCCGAGGGTCTGGTGGAGTGGGGCCTGCTGGAGGGCCCGGTCGACCGCGTACTGGAGCTGGGCCTCCAGCGCCGGTACACGCTGCACGGCACCGGCCACATGCTCGGCATGGACGTGCACGACTGCGCGGTCTCCCGGCAGGAGATCCACCTGTACGGCGAACTGAAGCCGGGCATGGTGCTCACCGTGGAGCCGGGCCTGTACTTCCAGCCCGACGACCTGACCGTGCCGGAGGAGCTGCGCGGTATCGGCGTGCGCATCGAGGACGACGTCCTGGTCACCGAGGAGGGCCGCACCGTGATGTCGGCCGGACTGCCGAGGTCCTCCGCCGACGTCGAGGCCTGGCTGGCCGAGCGCCTGCCGCGCTGACCCGGTCGCTCGCGGAGCCCGGACCGGAGCGCGGGCCGTCTTCCCCCCCCCCCCGGGGAAGGCGGCCCGTCGCCGTGTCCGGGGATTCGGACACGGGTCGACCGATACCGGGTGGAGCGCCGACGCGTTTCGGCTGTCCGTAGCTCGGCCCGACGTGCGGGCGGGAGTGGGGCATGACCGCCCTGTCCGGATATTCACCGGGCCGGGTGTGGAACCATCGGTGCTGTTCCACTGACGGCCTTCCCGATCCGGGAGCGGTCCGATCTGGCACCCGCTACGGTTTTTGTGGCGGGCGGATACGTAAGACAGAACTGGGGGAGGTTCACGCGTGCGCGCGGAACGGCTGTGGCGCAGGGGGCTGAGGTTTCCCCGCCTGTTCCTGGCGGAGCGGACGGTCCTCGTTCACGGCGACGTCGACCCCAACCCCGATCCCCGGAAGTCGCGGTACGAGGCCCGGGCCTTCGACACGCGCTCCCTGAGGCCCCTGGGCACCGCCTTCGAGGCGCAGGGGCCGGTCAACCTGGCGCGGGCCCCCGAGGGGCAGGGGTGGCCCGGCACGGTCCTGGTCCAGGCCTCCCGGCGCTCGGTGACCGTGCGCGACCCCAGCACCGGAACACCGCTGCTGGAGACCGACCTCGCCGAGCCGGGCGAGCTGTGGCCCGACGACGTGGCCCTGCGGGTCCTGGACAAGGAGGCGGTGGTCCTCCTCTTCGGAGAGGACGGCGACGGCGCCACCCGCTGGTGGGCGGTGGACCCCTTCACCGGTGCGACCGTCCCCGACCTGGCGGACTCCCGCCCCGGCCACGAGGCCAGGGGCGAGCGTATGTCCTTCGCCGGTGACTTCCTCGTCGCCCCGGGGCAGGACCCGGGGTTCGACCCGGTCATCCTCGCCGACTACGAGCACCCGCGCGAGCGCGTGTACCGGCTGGAGGACGGCGAGTACCTCGGCGAGGTGGAGAGCCACGCCGACTCCGAGACCGTGGCGGCCCGGGTGGGGGGCCGCTCTCTACTGGCGGTCGCGGGGCGCGTCCACTCCCTGCCCGACCTGGAGTTGGTGGCGGAGCTGGGCGGCCCGCGCACCCTGGTGTCGCTGGTCGAGTGGGAGGGCGAGGCGGTGGCCGTCTACCAGGAGGAGGACGCCCGCCCCGGCGGCCTCGGCTCCTGGTACCTGGACCGGCTCCGGGTGCGCTACCTGGACCGCCCGGGCCAGCCCGTGGTGGAGGTGCCCGGGACGTGGCCGGGGGAGCTGGAGGACCTGGTCGCCGCCCCCGACCACGTGGTGGTCCTGGCCACCACCGAGGGCGTGTACGCCCTGCACGTGAGCGTCTAGGGCGGCTCGGTCCAGGAGGCGGGCCCGCCCGGCACCGGGGTCCCGGCGGTCGCGGTCACCGCGACCGCCACGGTCCACGACACGGCGGACCAGGTGGCCGCGACGTCACTCCCGCGTCGCGGGGTCCGGCCCCGGTCGGGACGGGTCCGGGGGCGCGGCGTCGACCCCGGCCAGGTAGTCGCGGGAGGCCGTGTAGGCCCGGTCGATCCGCCGGGGTACGGAGTCCAGCCGCCGGAACGCCATCGGCCGGTCGTCCCCCGCCAGCGAACCGCCGCTGGGCAGCACGTGCAGCCGGACCTGTTCGGGCAGCGTCGCCAGGTCCCGGGCGAAGCGGTGGCGACGGGCGATCTCGAACGCCACACGTGCCGTCTCCACCGGGTTGGCGGGCACCGAGAGCGGCTCCTCCACCCGGCCGACCTGCAACACGTACACCGTGCGCGCGCCCGCGCGTACCGCCGCCTCGATCGGGATCGAGTTGACGATCCCGCCGTCCAGGAAGTGCTCGTCGCCGATCCGTTGGGGCGGAAGCAGGCCGGGGACGGCGGAGGAGGCGAGCACGGCGTCGATCAGCGGCCCCTCCGAGAACCAGTGCTCGGCGGCGCGTTCGATACTGGCCGCCACCACCCGCAGCGGGACCGCCAGGTCCTCGAAGACCGGATCGGGGCCCAGAACGTCCACCAGCAGGCGGCGTAGCGGTTCCGGGGAGATCAGGTGGGTGCGGGTCGTCACGATGCGGTGCAGCTGGCGGCCCACCGCCTCACCGAACACCGAGTCGGCCTCCGGGGAGGTCCAGGTCCGGACGAGCCGTTCCACCGCCGCCATGGAGGGGTCCAGGGCCAGCACCGCGCCGTTGATCGCCCCGATGGAGGTCCCCACCACGAGGTCCGGGGTGATGCCCTCCTCCAACAGGGCGCGGACCATACCGACCTCGACGGCGCCGCGTACGCCTCCACCGCCCAGGACGAAGGCCACCGGTCCGGGGCCTCCCGCCGTGGGCGCGGGGCCCGTTGGGTCCGCCGGGTCCTCGGTGGCGCGGGCGGGCGGGGCGGTACGGGGCGTGCGGGGAGTGTCTGTCACGCGGACAGTCTAGGAAGGCCGGACCTCAGTCCCGCACGGCGCGCAGGACCTCGAAGTCGACCCCGGCGCGGGGCAGCCGCCTGATGAGCGCACCGCCCATGGCGACGGCGGTGGTGACCTGCCCGGAGGTCGGCGGCAGGTCGTCCTCCCACAGGCACAGCGCCGATTCCGCGAGCATGCCCGAGGTCGCCCCGTAGCCGGGTTCGCCGCCCGAGACCAGTGTGTGTACGCGCCGCCCGCCCCCGGCCCCCGTGAAGTGCACGGTGAACCACCCGTTGGCGAGCTGTTCCTCGGTCGGACCCGCACCGGCCGGGACGAGGTTCCGGAGCCGTGACCGCAGCGCCGGCACCTGGGCGGCGGCCACCACCCCGGCGGCTCCGCCGACCGCGCCCAGCGCGCCGCCCAGACGACGGAAGGCCGCGTAGTGGCCGTAGGAGAAGTCGGGCCCGTAGCGCTCCAGGGCCGCCGCGGACCTGACCACCACGCGCGGGTCCAGGGTCGGGAGCGGCACCGCCCACCCCCGGGCCAGCCGGGTGCGCGGTCGGACGCGGTGGTCGACACGGACCCTGCGGCCCCGGAGAGGGGGCTCGACGAGGCGCCGCTCGCGGGCGGCGCGCCGCATCCCGGAGGTGTCGGCGAAGGCGCCCACGGCGGAACGCAGGGTCCCGCCCGAGACGCCGCCCCTGGCCCGGACGAACCCCTCCACGCTCAGGGGGACCCCCTCGGGCAGCCGTTCGACGGTGAACAGCACCCCCAGGTCGTGGGGGACGGAGTCGAACCCGCAGGCGTGCACCAGCCGCGCGCCGGTCCGCACGGCGGTGGCGTGGTGCCGCGCGTAGACGAGGTCGACGAACGCGGGCTCGCCGCACAGGTCGACGTAGTCGGTGCCCTCGGCCGCGCAGGCCGCCACCAGCGGCTCACCGTACGCGCCGTAGGGGCCCACCGTGGTGACGACCACCCGGGTCGAGGCAGCCAGGGCGCGCAGGGAGCCGGGGTCCTCGGCGTCGGCCAGCAGCAGTTCCGGTACGGGCCGGTCGGGGTCGATCTCGGCCAGCTCCGCCCGTACCGCCTCCAGACGGTCCCGGTCCCGGCCCGCCAGCGCCCAGCGCAGGCCGCGCGGGGCGCTGGTCGCCAGGTACTCGGCGGTCAGCGCGCCGGTGTACCCGGTCGCGCCGAACAGGACGATGTCGTGACCGCGTTCCACGGTGTTCCAGCCTCTCGGATCTGTGTCGTGCGCCGAGCACAGTCTCGCACGCCCGGCCGCGCCGGTTTGGGGAGCCGGTCGCGCGGGGTAGGGCGCTCCGGGAACGGCATCCGAATCCGGGGGAGACACCATGGCCGACCTGGTCGACCTGCACGGCACCGCGATGGCGGAGTTCGACCGCCGGGTGGCGGAGGTGGCGCTCGCCGACTGGGCCCGGCCCACGCCCTGCGCGGACTGGGACGTCCACGACCTCGTCAACCACCTGACCTCGGAACAGCTGTGGGTGCCGCCCCTGCTGGACGGGGCGACCCTCGAAGAGGTGGGCGACCGTTTCGACGGCGACATCCTGGGCGAGGAACCGGCCGCCACCTGGTCGGTGGCCTCCCGCGAGGCACGCACCGCCTGGCTGGCGCCCTCCGCCACCGAACGGACCGTCCACCTGTCCTTCGGGGACGTTCCGGGCCGCGTGTACCTGTGGCAGATGACCTTCGACCTGGGAGTGCACGCCTGGGACCTGGCGCGGGGGATCGGCGCGGACGAGCGGCTCGACCCCGGCCTGGTCGCCGAGCTCTTGGCCTGGGCCGAGGAGAACACGGCGGTGCTCTCGGGCAGTTCGCTGTTCGCCGAGCGGGTCCCCGTCGGCGACGGCGCCGACGCCCAGACCCGCCTGCTCGCCCTCACCGGGCGAAAGCCCTGGCCTTAGTCCGGCAGCGGGCCCGGCTACGACGCCAGCGCCCGACCCAGCACGCGGGCCCCCTCGGGGAAGGCTCCGGGCCGCGGGCCCGCGAAGTTGAGCCGAAGGTGCGGTCCGGTGGGCTCCGCCGGGAACCACTCGCCGCCCGGAGCGACCAGGACCCCCGCCTCCTCGCACTCGCGGACCACACGGGGCAGGTCGGTGGCGTCCGGCAGCCGTAGCCACAGGTTGAGCCCGCCCTGGGGGACCGCCGCGAGGTAGGCGGTGGGCGCGTGTACGCGGAGCGCGTCGACCAGGAGGTCGCGGCGGGCCGCCAACTGCTGGCGCAATCCCCGAAGGTGGGTGCCCCAGGCGGGCTGGGTGACGACGTCCAGCGCCGCCTCCTGAAGCACGCCGCTGACGTACATGGACTCGGCCCGCACGTCGGCGAGGACGCGTTCCCGGGCCGGGCCTCGGACGACCATCCCGGCCACCCGCACGGCCGGGGACACGCTCTTGGTGAGCGAGCGCAGGTACACCACGTGACCCGCGTCGTCCCGCGCGGCCAGCGGGCTCGGCTCCGCGTCGATCCCGAGGTCGTGCGCCCAGTCGTCCTCCACCAGGAACGCGCCGTGGCGGCGCACGGTCTCCAGTACCCGCTCACCGAGGTCGGCGGACCAGCGGGCCCCGGTGGGGTTGGCGAAGTTGGGCTGGGCGTACAGCACCCGCGCCCCGGTCCGCTCGAAGGCGCGGTCCAGTTCGTCCGGGTCGGGGCCGTCGGCCCCGCTGGGAACCGGCACCATCTCCACACCCGCCCGCGCGGCCGCGCGAGTGGCGCCCCAGTAGGTGGGTGACTCGATCAGCAGCGGCCCCGCGGTACCGACCAGGGAACGGAAGACCGCGCCCAGGCCGCCCTGGCTCCCCGGGAGGACGAGCACGTCCGCGGAGGTGGGGGGCGTGACCCCCACCGGAGTGTGGGCGGCGAGCCCCTGGGCGAACCAGGCTTGGAGATCCGGCAGACCGGCGGCCGGAGGACGGCTCACGGTCGCCTCGCTCCGAGCGGCGCGTGTGAGGGCGGCGCGTACCAGGCGCTCAGGGAGCAGGTCCCGGTCCGGGTATCCCGAGTGGAGCGCTATCGCGTCGTTGGGCGGGGTGCGCAACGCCGTGTCCGGGCCGGGGGAGCGGTGCCGTGGGGCGCCGAGCGCGGCGGTCTGCCAGCCGTAGTCGTGAGGGCGGGCGACCCGGACCGCGCGTACGAACGTGCCCACTCCGGGACGGCTCTCCACCGCACCCTGGGCCACCAGAGCGCGCAGGGCCTTTTGCACGGTGACCGGGCTGGCGGCGTACTCGGCCACCAGGGACCGGGTCGAGGGGAGGCGGGCTCCGGGGGCAGCCTGGGAGATCCACGCGCGCAACCCCTCGACGATACGCGCACTGCTATCGTTGTTCATGAGTAATCATAGTAGCGCTACTCGAAAACTTCCCCCGGTGCTATCTTCGCGTTCCGGGCTCTGGTGGGGTCTGCTCGGGGTCGCCGCCTTCTCCCTGACCGTCCCGTTCACGCGCGTCGCCGTGGCCGAGGGGGCGATGTCGCCCCTGTTCGTGGGCTCCTTCCGCGCCGTGGTCGCCGCGCTGCTGGCCGCCGCGGCGCTCCTCCTCACCCGTCAGCGCCCGCCCAGCGGGCGCCAGTGGTGGCGTCTGGCCCTCGTGGCCGGGGGAGTGGTGGCCGGGTTCCCGATCCTGACCTCGTTCGCCCTGACGACGGCCTCGGCCAGTCACGGGGCGGTGGTGATCGCCCTGCTCCCCGCGGCGACGGCGGTGGCGGCGGTGGCGCGCGGCCGCGAGCGGCCCCCCGCGGTGTTCTGGGCCACCGCCGCGGTGGGCACGGTCACGGCGGTCGGCTTCGCCGCGTTCCAGGGCGGGGGGACGGGCGGCGGCCCCGCCTGGGCCGACCTGCTGTTGTTCGGCGCCGTCATCGCGGCCGCGATCGGCTACACGGAGGGCGGACTCCTCGCCCGTGAGCTCGGCGCGTGGCAGACCGTCTCCTGGGCCCTGGTGCTGGCCGCGCCGCTCATGGCCCTGTTGAGCGGGGTCGCCGCGGTCCAGCAGCCGCCGAGCGGGTCGCCCGGGCAGTGGGGGGCGCTCGCCTACCTCGCGGTGGTCAGCATGTACCTGGGCTTCTTCGCCTGGTACCGGGGCCTGGCGATCGGCCCGATGACCCGGGTCAGCCAGATCCAGCTCACCCAGCCGGTGATGACCCTGAGCTGGGCGGTCCTGCTGCTCGGCGAACGTCTGACCTGGCCCGCGCTCCTCGGAGGGGGTGCGGTGGTCCTGTGCGCCGCCGTCGCCGTCCGCTCCAGGGCCGGGCGGACGACGACGGCGCGCGTGGCCCCGGCACCGGGGCCGATCCCTAACTAGCGCTCACGCGCTCCGGGACGTCCTGGGCGGCCTCGGAGCCCTCGGTCCGGGCACCGTCGGCGCCGGCTCCGTCAGCGGGCTCGGGGGCCGCGACGACGCCCTGCTCCACCGCCATCTCCCTGACCAGGCGCGGCGCGCTCCACAGGGTGGGCAGCAGCACCAGCCCCACCGGCACGGCCGTCACGACGATGAACGACTGGAGGGCCTGCACCCCGTTGTCGCCCACGGTGAGCAGCACGATGGCGGCGGCGCCCATGCCCACGCACCAGAACGCCCTCACCCACGGGAAGGGCTCGCCCGTCCTCATGCTCGCGGACGAGATCGAGTACGACATGGCGTCCAGGGTGGCCGCGAAGAAGATCAGGGTCACGGCGATCATGACCAGTGCCAGCAGGGCGCTCATCGGCAGGGCCTGGACGATGGCCAGCGCGGCGGCGGGCAGGCCGTGCTCCTCGTAGGGCCCGGAGATGGCCCCGGGAGTGCGCTGCTCCAGCCACAGCCCGCTGCCGCCCAGCGCGGTGAACCACACGGAGGTGACCACGGCGGGCAGTACGGTCGCGCCCAGGAAGATCTGCCGGACCGTGCGGCCCTTGGAGATGCGGGCGATGAAGATCGCCATGATCGGGCCGTAGCCGATGAACCAGCCGAAGAAGAAGACCGTCCAGTAGCCGAGCCACCCGGTGTCGCCGCGGTACAGCGTCATCGGCACGAACTCGCGCACGTGCACCGCGCTGGCCTGGAGGAACAGGTCGACGACGAAGGGCAGCGAGGACAACCCGACCACGCACACGATGAGCACGAGCGCGGCCCACACGTTGATCCGGCTGAGCAGCTGGATGCCCCGGTCGAGGCCGCTGAGCACCGAGACGGTCGCCACGGCGGTCAGACCCACGATGATCGCCACCTGGGTGCCGAAACCGGAGCCGAAGCCGAACATCTCACCGCCGATGTAGGACATCTGGAGGCCGAGGAAGCCGATGGGGCCGACCGTTCCCGCGACCACCGCCACCACACAGCTGATGTCGGCGACGGTGCCGACCCAGTGTGTGCGGACCCGGTCGCCCAGGACCGGCCACAGGAGCGTGCGCGGTCGCAGGGGCATGCCCTTCTCCACGCCGCGCATCATCACCAGCGTGGCCAGGGAACCGCCGATCGCCCAGGCCGGGAACCCCCAGTGGACGAAGGTCTGCGCGAGGGCGACCGAGGCGCCCTCCATGCCACCGGCCATGTGGGCGTACTGCGGCGGCGGGTCGACGTAGTGGGCGAGGGGTTCGGCGGCGGCCCAGAAGACGCCGCCCGCCGCGAGCAGGGTGGTCAGGACCATGGCCACCCACCGGAACCAGGTGAATCCGGGGGCGTCGGTCCCGCCCATGCGCACGCGTCCGTACCGGGAGAGGGCGAGCACGGTGGCGACGGCCATGGTGGCCAGGAGCAGCACCTGCCAGTAGGCGCCGAACCAGCGCGCCGACCACGCGAAGGCGGCGTCGACGGCGGTGTTCACCCCTGACGGGGACACCAGCGCCGCAAGGACGAACGCGATCAGCAGGCCGCCGGAGACACCGACCACCCAGAGATCGGGTCGGCGGCCGGTTTCGGGCACGCGTGGGCTCGCGGTGGAAGACATGGAGAAGAGGTTGCCCCTCGATCGGAAGCGCCCGCCGGAGGCCCCGGCGGGCCGGCCGAGTCTACGTGCGTTCGTCCTGATCCGAGTGGGTGTGCGGGGGTGCGTCCCACCACGCGGGTGTGTGGCCGCGGCCGCGTCGCCGGGTCGGGTCTGGCCGCGTCACCCGCCGAGGAGGGCCACCGAGTCGCGCTCCACGAGGTGGACCGGCAGCCGTACGCACCGCCCGGGACCGTCCCCGGGCGCGGTCAGCAGGCGCATGGCGTGGTCGCCCAGGAGCTCGCGGTCCAGGCCCACGGTGGTCAGACCCGGGTCGAGCAGCCCCGAGGTGGCGAGGTCGTCGTGCCCGACCACGCTCACGTCCCGACCGACCCGCATCGACAGGGAGCGGGCCGCGGCGTACACGGCGGTGCCCAGGTAGTCGGAGTTGACCACGAACGCCTCGTGTCCGGCCGACCCGCCCCCTCCGGCGGGAGCGATCCGCCCGGCGACCATCCGGGCGACGCTGTCGTGGTCGAGCGGGCAGCGCACCACGGTCCCCGTCAGTCCCCACGCGGCGCAGAGCCGGACGAACTCCTCCTCGCGGCCCCAGTCGGCGGCCAACCCCTCGGGGGCCATGACGAGGGTCGCGCGACGGTGCCCCCGCGCGCGCAGGTGTTCCAGGGCCAGGGCCACGGCGGCCCCGTCGTCCGGCCCGACGGTGGAGAGCCGCTCGGCGCCGGGCACCGCCGGTTCCGGGGTGCGGTTGAACGCCACCACGGGGACGTCCGGGTGCCGGGGGAGCCAGTCGGTGAGCGGTCCCCTGCGCCCGATCGGGCTGATCGCGACTCCGCCCACCCCCTCGGTGGCGAGCCTGCGCAGCGCGGCCGACTCTCGTTCGACGTCGTAGTCGGAGCTGAGGATCAGCAGGAAGGCGCCCTCGCGGTGCGCCCGTACCTCCATGCCGCGCAGGACGTCGAGGAAGAAGGGGTTGCGCATGTTGCGGATGACGACCCCGTAGGCGGAGCGCTGCCCGGTGCGCAGGGCCCGCGCCCGCCCGTCGACCTGGTAGTCGAGGTCGGCGGCGGCGCGGCGGACCCGTTCCACGGTCGCCGGGGCCACCCGTCCCTGACCGTTCAGGGCGAAGCTGGCCTGGGCCACGGAGACCCCGGCCAGGGCGGCGACGTCGCGCAGGGTCACGCGCTTGCGTGAGGAGGGCATGGGAGGTCCTTCCGAAAGGAGGTGTGCGGTCATGATGCCTGTGGGGCGGTGGAGACGCCACGCGCGTCGAGAGGTACGCGCGGCGGTGTCGAGGGGGAGCACGGGCCGCGAACCGGGGCTGGCACGGGGCGGGCGCACCGAGGTGCGCAGGTGACGCAGGTGACGCGGTTGGCCGAGGGTTCCCAGGGTGTTGGCCTCGCGGACACCGATCACGACAGTGCAGGTCACCCCTATGGTAAATCGTTTCATCACGAAGTACCCTCAACCCACCCCTCGGCCCGGCGTCCGGGCCGTCCGACCACCCTTCGGAGCCCCCATGTCCCACCGACGCACGGCGATCACCGGCGCCGTCGTGACCCTCTCCGTCCTGGCCCTGACCTCGTGCGGCAACGTCGACGCCCCCGGAGGCGCGGCCTCGGGCGGCGGCGACATCGTCATCACCTACAACTCGCCCTCCGAGTGGGGCAACTACGGCGAGGTGCTGAGCGCGTTCACGGAGGAGACGGGCATCAACGCCCCGAACGACCCGAAGAACTCGGGCCAGGCCCTGGCCGCGCTCCAGGCCGAGAAGGGCTCCCCGGTCGCCGACGTGGCCTACACCGGCATCGCTTTCGGAGAGCAGCTGGTGGAGGCCGGTGTCCTCCAGGCGTACGTGCCCGAGGGCGCCGACCAGGTCCCCGAGGAACTCCGCGACCCCGACGGCGCCTGGACCAGCGTCCACACCGGCACCATCGCCCTCATCGTCAACGAGGACCACCTCGACGGCGCCCCCGTACCGCGGAACTGGGAGGACCTGCTCGACCCCGCCTACGAGGGCAAGGTCGGCTACCTCGACCCCACCCAGGCCGCCGTCGGCTACTCCGCCGCCACCGCCGTCAACGTCGCCCTCGGAGGCGACCTCGACGACTGGGGACCGGGCCTGGACTACCTCAGCCGACTCAAGGACAACGGGGCCTCCACCTCCGCGCAGACCGCCACCGCCAAGGTCGCCCAGGGCGAGATCCCGATCCTGATCGACACCGACTTCAACGGCTACAAGCTCCGCGACGAGGGCGCCAACGTCTCCGTGGTCATCCCCGAGGAGGGCTCGCTCCAGATCCCCTACATCGTGGGCCTGGTCGAGGGCGCGCCCAACGAGGACAACGGCAAGGAGCTCCTCGACTTCTACTTCTCCGAGCGGGGCC
Organism: Nocardiopsis sp. NPDC007018; assembly: GCF_040635075.1. NCBI lineage: Bacteria > Bacillati > Actinomycetota > Actinomycetes > Streptosporangiales > Nocardiopsidaceae > Nocardiopsis > Nocardiopsis sp. NPDC007018. Next base: position 6,156 of record NZ_JBEYHA010000017.1, on the reverse strand, counting down.
AGGGCCTGTTCGCCGCCGGGTACATGCGCCCGGTGATCGGAGAGATGCCCGAGGAGCTCGCCGACAAGGTCCTGCCGCCGCAGGAGTACGAGCGCGCCACCACGATCGACTACGTCGAACAGGGCGCGCGCCAGCAGGAGTTCATCGAGCTCTACCAGGACGAGGTCGGCTTCTAGTGCGCTCCAGCGCCACCGCCGGGGGCGCCGCCCCCGGCACACGAGGGGGCGCCGCCCCCGGCACACGAGGGGGCGCCGCCCCCGGCACACGAGGACGCGCGGCGGCCGCGCCCGCCTGGATCGCCGCGCTCCCCGCCCTGATCGTCATCGGCCTGTTCAGCGCCTACCCCGTCGTGGTGATGGTCGCCAACTCCCTCGGCCTGGGGCAGCCCCCGGCCGACGGCGGGCCCACCCTGGAGCACTACGTCCGGGCCTTCGGCTCGGCGGCCGTCCGCGACGCGCTCGCCAACTCCCTCTACATCGCCCTCGGATCGGTGCTGATCACGCTCTGCGTCGCCGTGCCGGTGGTGCTGCGCCAGGCCGACGACGACCGGGCGGGCAGGGGCGGAGCCCTCACGGACGCCCTGCTGACCCTGCCCATCGCGCTGCCCGGCATCATCATCGGGTTCTTCGCGATCGTCCTGACCGGACGCACGGGTCTGCTCGGGCTGGCGTGGGACGGCTTCGCGGGACTGGCCTACACCTTCCCCGGCCTGCTCATCGCCTACCTCTACTTCTCCCTGCCCCGGGTGCTGGGGCCGCTGCGCGGCGCCGCCGCCACCCTGGACCCGTCCCTGGCCGAGAGCGCCCGCACGCTGGGCGCCTCCCGACCCCGCGTGTTCTGCACCGTCACCCTGCCCCTGTTGCTGCCCGCCGCCATCGAGACCAGCGGTACCGCGATCGCGGTCGCCCTCGGCGGGTACGGCACGGTCGCGACCCTGTCCGAGGGGGTGCGGCTGCTGCCGCTCAACGTCGCCAACGAACTCACCACCGGCTACCGGCTCGCCGCCTCGTCCACCCTCGCGGTCATCCTGGCCGTGACGGCGGTGCTGGCCCTGGTCCTGGGCCGCGTGCTGGCCCGCGTCGTCCGTCGGGCGGTGTCCTCATGACCCGGCTTGTCGCCCGGCTGACCTGCGCCTTCGTGGTCATTCCCCTGGTGGCCACCCTGGTCGCCGCCACCAGCGTCGACTTCTCCCAAGGCCCGTGGGGCGGCGGTCCCACCCTGGACTGGTTCGCCTACGCGTGGCCGCCCCTGGCTCCGGTGATCGGCCGCAGCCTGGGCGTGGCCGCCTTCGTGGTCGTGTTGAACCTGGCGATCGGGGGGCCGTTGGCCTGGTGGGTGGCCCGCCACCCCTCATGGCTGACCCGTCTCACCGGCTACCTGGTGAACGTGCCGCTGGCGGTGCCCGGCATCGCGCTCAGCGTCGCCCTCGTGGGCACCTACCCGATGTTGCGCCCCAGCGGGCTACTGCTGGTCCTGGGCCACCTCGTCTTCACCCTGCCCTTCACCCTGGCGGCGCTGGTGCCCGCCCTGGCCGACGACGAGCTGCGCACCAACGAGAGCGTCGCCCGCAGCCTGGGCGCCGGTTCCGTGCGCGTCCTGCGGACGATCACCGTCCCCGCCTGCCTGGTCGCCGTCACCCAGGCCGTCACGATGGTGTTCGCGCTCTCGTTCGGCGAGTTCAACATCAGTTTCTTCATCAACCCGCCCGCCACGCCCACCGCGCCCTTCGCCCTCTTCGACTCCTACTCCACCCAGCGCCTCGAACTCGCTTCGGCGCAGTCGATGATCTTCGTCGCCTTCGTCGCACCGGTGCTGACCGCCATCGTCCTGGCCCGGCGCCGGGCCCCGAGGAGGACCCCGTGACCACCCACGCCACCGCGTCACCGACCCCGAGCGGCGAGGCCCCCGCCGTCGCCCGCGCGGCCGGGCTGACCGTGGACGGCCTGACCGTCCGCTACGGCTCCACCACCGCCGTGGAACACGTGTCCCTGGACGTGGCCCCGGCCGAGACCGTCGCCGTCATCGGCCCCTCCGGCTGCGGCAAGAGCACCACGCTGCGCGCCGTCGCCGGTCTGGTCCCCGTCTCCGAGGGGGCGATCGGCCTGGCCGGACGCGACGTCACCGCCCTCGGACCGGCCCGGCGCAACATCGGCCTGGTCCCCCAGAACTACGCCGTCTTCCCGCACATGAGCGTGGCCGCCAACATCGGCTACGGCCTGCGCGCCCGGGGGACGGCCGGAGTCCGCCGCGAGGCGCTCGTGCGGGACATGCTGGAACTGACCCACCTGTCCGACCTGTCCGACCGCCGCCCCGACCAGCTCTCCGGCGGCCAGCGCCAGCGGGTCGCCCTGGCCCGGGCGCTGGCGATCCAGCCGGACGCCCTCCTCCTGGACGAACCCCTGGCCGCGTTGGACCCGCAGCTGCGCGGCGGGCTGCGCCGCGAACTGGCCACGATGCTGGCCGCGACCGAGTGCGCCACCCTCATCGTCACCCACGACCAGCGCGAGGCACTGTCCCTGGGGTCGCGCATCGCCCTGCTGCGCGACGGGCGGCTGGTGCAGTTCGACACGCCCCAACGCCTCTGGGACGACCCGGCCGACGCCTTCGTCGCGGACTTCCTGGCCGGGGCGGTCCTGCTGGACGCCGATCTCGACGACGGGCACGCCGTCACCCTGGACGGGAGCTGGCGCCTGCCGGTCCGCGACCTGGAGGTGCGCCCCACCGAACACGGGGCCGTGCGCCTGTTGCTGCGGCACGACAGCCTCACCGTCACCGACGACTCCGACGCCTCGGCGCTGGTCGCGGAGGTGACCCACTCCGAGTTCACCGGCGACGGCGTGCACCTGACCGTCCGCGCGGGCGGCCACCACCTGGGGGTGCGGGTCCCCCCGGACGCGCGGATCGGGCGTTCTGTGGCGCTCGCCGCCGCCCCGGGAAGGGCCACCCTGCTGCGCCCCTGACCCGCACACGACGCACACCCGCCCCCGCCCGCCGACCACGGCCACGGCCACGAGAGGAACACGCATGCTGGAACTGGAGATCCTCGGATCGAACGCCACCGCGCCCACCAAGGAGGGGCCCGCCTCCTGCTACCTGCTGCACACCGAGACCGGAGTGGTCCTGGTGGACGCCGGTCCCGGGTCACTGCTCGCCTACTGCTCCCGGTACGGGCTCGACCGCCTGCGCGGCATCGTGGTGACCCACATGCACGCCGACCACAGCCTCGACCTCATGGCCTGGGCCTACCGCTGGACCTTCCCGCGGGTGCTGCCGCGCGTACCCCTCTTCCTTCCCGAGGGCGAGACCGAGCGGGTGGCCGCCTTCGACGCGGTCTTCGGCATCCCCACCCTGCCGACCATGCACCAGCCCATCGCGCAGTCCTTCGAGATCACCCCGATGCCCAGGGACGGCCGGACCGCGCACGAGGTGGACGGGGTCTCCTTCCGGTCGTTCCCGGCACACCACAGCGTGCCCTCGGCGGCGCTGCGCTTCGAGTCGCCCGACGGCCGCAGCGTCGCGTTCTCGTCCGACACCGGGTACTGCGCCCCGGTCGCGGAGGCTGCGCGCGCGGCCGACCTGTTCGTGTGCGAGGCCACCTACCTGGAGGCCGACGAACAGGCCCTGCACGGACACGGCCACCTCACCGCGCGGATGGCGGGGCTGCTGGCCACCGAGGCCGACGCCCGACACCTCGTGCTGACGCACTTCGCCGACCCGGCCGACTGGGAGGAGGGCCGCCGCCACGCGCAGGAGGCCTTCGCGGGGAAGGTGAGCGTCGCCGTACCCGGCAGCCGCTTCTGACGGCGGCCCCGGTCCCGTCCCCGCGCCCCGGCCACGAACCGCGCCCTCCGTGGTCGCGGTGCCGGGGCACGGGGGCCGCGGGGGCCGGGTGGACTATCCTCGCCCTGGACGCCGTCCCCGCAGCCCGGGGCCCCAGCCGCGGCGCGCCGCACCGGGAGGGAACCATGACCGACCAGACCTCCGTCGCCCGTGAGGAGCTCCGCCGCGTCCAGACCCCGGCCGGGCCCGTCGTCGGCACTGTCCGCGGCGACGTCGTCCGCGCCCTCGGCATCCCCTACGCGCACGCGGAACGGTTCGCCCCGCCCAGGCCCGCCCCCGCGTTCACCGCACCCTTCCAGGCCACCAGCCCCGCACCCGCCTCACCCCAGCTGACCTCCCGCGTCGTCTCCACGGCCGTCGACGGCGTCTCGGTCGGACGCCACGACGAGCACTGCCAGCGGCTCTCGGTCACCTTCCCCGCCGACCTGGCCGACGACGAGCGCCTGCCCGTCATGGTGTGGATTCACGGCGGCTCCTACGTGACCGGCGCCGGGGACATGGAGATCTTCGACCCCACCCGGCTGGTCACCGAACAGCGGATCGTCGTCGTCGCCCTCACCTACCGGCTCGGGGTGCTGGGCTACCTGCGCCTCGGTGACACCGCACCCGCCAACCTCGGCCTCCTCGACCAGGTCCAGGCGCTGCGCTGGGTGCGCGCCAACATCGCGGCCTTCGGCGGCGACCCCGACCTCGTCACCCTCTTCGGCCAGTCCGCCGGCGGCGACGCCGTCGCCCACCTCATGATCAGCCAAGGCGCCGAGGGCCTCTTCCGCCGCGCGGTGGTGCAGAGCGCGCCGCTCGGCATCATCACCGGGCGCTCCCGGATGTCGGAGGCCATGGCGCGGGCCGTCGGCGCCCCCGACCCCGACGCCACCGCGGCCGAACTGGTCGCCCTCGAAGAACGGGCGGGCGCGGCGGCCAAGGGGTTCGGACTGGCCAGCGCCATGCCGTTCGGCACCCAGTACGGGCACGCGCCCCTGCCCCCCGAGTCCCTGCGGCTGCGCGCCTGGCGCGCGGCGGCCCCCGGCGTCGACCTGCTCATCGGCGCCACCAGCGAGGAGACCGGGCTCTTCGCCGAGTTCCTGCCGCCGATCCGGCGCCTGGCCGCCCTGCCCGTGGTCGGCGGAGCCCTGCGGCGCCTTCTCGTGTGGGCCACCACCCACCGCATCTACACCGGACCGACCAAGCGGTTCGCCCGCCACCACCGAAGGTCCGGCGGCCGGGCCACCCGCTACACCGTCACCTGGCGTCCGGAGGGCAGCCCCTACGGCGCGGCCCACATCGTGGACGTCCCCCTGCTGCTCGGTACCAGGGAGGCCTGGGAGGGCACCAGGCTCGTCGGGCGAACCGACTGGGCCGAACTCGACCGGCGCGGCCGGGCCGTGCGGCGCCTGTGGGCCGACTTCGCGCGCACCGGCACCGTCTCCGCCGACAACGCCGAAGCCGCCGCCGACAGCCTCACCGTCCACCGTTCCTGACCCACCGCCCCGGCCCGTCGGCGTCCGGTGGCGCGGTGGGCTTCAGCGGTACCCGTACTGCCGGGCCGGGACCCGGTTGCGGCCGATCAGGAACCACAGGATCGCGCCGACCAGCGGAGCGAGGAACACGAGGACGATCCACACGAACTTCATGGCGAGGTCCAGCCCGGAGAACAGGATGCTGAACACGGCGGCGACGATGAGCACGACCGCCACCAGCCCCGCCAACAGGGCGCCGATCATCAGGGCCAGGGCGATCCCGGTCTCCGGGGTCATCGACTCGAACAGCGACAGCAGGGACATCTCGGTTCTCCTCAGGGTCAGGCGGGGCCCGGCCGCCCCCGTCTCGGTGCGGGACCGGGCCCCTTGGCTACGCACTCCACGCTAGGCCCGCCCACCCCCGTGGGGCCTCCCTCCGGGGGACGTTCCCGCGCGTCGCCTTGGACGGTGCCCGACCCCGCCCGGCCGACGCTTTCGTGGCGGCGCGCACCGACTTTCGTCGGGGGTCCTCCGCCCCCGGGTCCGATCACCGAGAGGGGCGAGTCGTCACCGAACGGTGGTCGGCCGTTGGTCGGCGCCTGTGCCCGCGTTCGGCGGCGTCGAGGAGGGTGGCAGCCGGTCGGCCCCCGCCGCGGCGGCCCTCGCCTCCGGCGGCGACACCCCCGTCTACCGGGGCGGCGTCGAGGTCGTGCGCACCCCCGTCGACACCCTGGAGTTCGAGGTCGTGGGCCGCGACTGACCGACCTACGCCTCCTCCGGTGTCCTCCTGGCCGTGCTGGCGGTGTGCTCCGCGGTGTCGGTCGCGGTCGCGCTCCTTCTGCGGGCCCGGTACAGCGCG
>NZ_JBEYHA010000016.1:0-128064 GCF_040635075.1 Nocardiopsis sp. NPDC007018 | reverse complement strand
ACATGGTGCTTCTCCTCTGGTGACTTTGGTGGGTGTGGGAGAGCGGTCTGGCCCCGGATGGGGGGGGGGGGGGGGGGCCGGGGCGCTCCGGCCCCGGCCCCGGTGAGGGCTACTCCTCGGAGTCGTCCTCGGCGTCCGCGTCAGCGTCGGCGTCCGCGTCCGCGTCAGCGGTGTCGCCGCCGTTCTCGGAGTTGGTGCGCTCGATCTCGGCGAGCACGCGCTCCTTGAGCTCGTCGCCCAGGGGGGCGTAGCCCAGCTCGGCGACGATCTCGTTGGCGCCCTCGTCGGTCAGGGCCCAGGTCCAGAAGTCGATGATGGCGTCGGCCTCGGCCTGCTCGTAGCCGCAGGTGTAGGTGAAGATCCAGTTGGTGCCGGCGATCGGGTAGCCCTCGCCGCCGATGTTGTCGATGCTGAAGCGGAAGTCCTCGGGGATCTCCGCCTCCTCGGAAGCGGCCGTGGTGGACTCCAGGGTCGGCGCGATGGCCTCGCCGTCGGAGTTGATCACCTTGGCGGCGGCCAGACCGGCCTCCTGGGCGAAGGCCTGGTTCACGTAGCCGACGCCGCCCGGGTTCTGGCTGATGCCCTGGGCGACACCGTCGTTGCCCTGGCCGCCGACCAGGCCGGGTGCCCAGTCGATCTCGCCGCCGGAGCCGTACTCGTCGGCCCACGACTGCACCTCGGTGGAGAGGTAGTGCGTGAAGACCTCGGTGGTGCCGGAGCTGTCGGAGCGGTGGACCGGGATGATCTCGTCGTCCGGTAGGTCCATGTCCGGGTTGAGGTCGGCGATGGCCGGGTCGGTGTAGGAGGTGATGTCGCCGGAGTAGATACCCGCGATGGTCTCGGCGTCGAGGACCAGACCGTCGAGGTCGGGGTTGTCGAAGGCGATGACGACCGAGCCGAACACGACCGGGAACTGGAGCGCGTCGCAGCCGCGGTTGCCGGCGGCGGTGGCCAGGTCCTCGTCGGTCAGGTAGCGCTCGGACGAGCCGAAGTCGACCGTCTGCTCCAGGAACTGCTCGATGCCGGCGCCGGAGCCCACGCTCTGGTAGTTGATGCTGACGCCGGGCTGTGACTCCTGGCTGTAGGTGTGCATCCAGTCCTGGAAGAGCGGGTCGGGGAAGCTGGCCCCGGCACCGGTCAGCGAGGCGCTGAGCTCGGCACCGTCGGAGCCGTTGTCCGCGCCGTCGGAGCCGTTGCTGCACGCCGTGGCGAGCAGGGGGATGGCCGCCAGGACGGCGAGCTTGGAACGCCCGTTGCGCATGTCGTAGTTCTCCTCGTTGAATCACCGCTGTCGGGGCTGACGTGAAACGACACTAGGCGCGCAGAAAGTCGCGGTGTCATCGAAATAGAGGCGGTTGGGTAGAAGAACAGTGAATGGCAGGTGAATGGGGGTTACTATTCGATAACGGGCGCCGGTTGTGGAGGTGTGCGCCCTGGTGGGGGTGGGTTTTCGGGGTGTGGACGCATCCGCTCTGACCTGCTGTGATGAGGGGTGTCCGAGCGTGCTCCCCGGGGGAGGGGGTTCAGGGGGATGACAGATGCGTATTTCTGGCCCGTCATCGTTCCGTGGGTCGCCGGAAAAGGTGACCCCACATGAACGACGGGCCGCTCCGGTGTGGTCCGGAGGGCCCTCGAAAACCACGCGGATTCCTTTTTTGGTCTACCGCTCGGCCTACCCGCCGTTCGCCGTGTCGAGACGGTAGCCGATGCCGCGGACCGTGTGGATGAAACGGGGCTGGGCCTCGGAGTCGCCCAGTTTGTGCCGCAGGCGCCGTATGTGGACGGCGATGGTGTTGTTGACCGGGGGGAGGGGCTTGCGCCAGACCTCGGTCCACAGCTCCTCGCGGCTCACCACCCGGCCGCTGTGCCTCAGCAGGAAGTCCATGATCCCGAACTCACGCAGCGCCAGGTTGACCGGCTGGCCGTCGACGAACAGCCGGTGCCCCAGGGCGTCCAGCTCCAGGTCGCCCGAGCGCAGCGCCACCGGAACCCCCGGGCTCGGCGGCGGGGCGCTCTCGTTGCCCGGGAGCGAACCGCGCAGCAGCGCGGAGAGTTCCGGGATGCGGTAGGGGCGGTTCACGCAGGCCGTGGCCCCCGCCGAGAGGGCCCGCATCGCCCGCTGCGAGTCCCCCGCGCCCACCCCGATCAGGATCGGGATGTCCATGGCCCGGCGGGTCACCCGCACCAGCGTCTCCAGGTCCACCTCGGGCGGGGCGGCGTTGGTCAGCAGCGTGTCCGGCCGCACCATCCCCACTCGCAGCAGCGCCTCGGCGCCGTCCACGCAGACCGTGATGTCCACGTCGTGTCCGCTCAGCGAGAGCACGAGCTGGTGCGACTGCTCGGACTCCGGCTCCACCAGCAGGACCCGCAAAGGCCCCTCCGTGCGCGGCGATCTCCCCTCGTCGTCCGGCGCGCCCGTGGGCGGGGGGACCGGTGCGGAGGAGGTGAGCGCGGGCATGGGCGGGTCCACTTCGTCGAGAGAGGCGGGGGCGGGTGGAGCTCGACCGGTCGGGTTACCCGAAGCGACCCGAGATGTAGTCCTCGGTGCGCTGGTCGGAGGGCTTGCTGAAGATCGTCGCGGTCTCGTCGTACTCCACGAGGCTGCCGTAGCGGTCGCCCGCCTCGTCGACCCCGGCGGTGAAGAAGGCCGTACGGTCCGAGACGCGCGCCGCCTGCTGCATGTTGTGCGTGACGATCACGATCGTGTACTCCGCCGCCAGCTCGTACATGAGGTCCTCGATCTTGAGGGTGGCGATCGGGTCGAGCGCCGAACAGGGCTCGTCCATGAGGATGACCTCGGGGTTCACCGCGATGGTGCGGGCGATGCACAGCCGCTGCTGCTGGCCGCCGGAGAGGGCGAAGGCGCTGTCCTTCAGCTTGTCCTTGACCTCGTCCCACAGCGCCGCCTTGGTGAGGGTCTCCTCGACCAGGTCGTCCATGTTGCCGCGCGTCCCGTTGATGCGGGGGCCGTAGGCGACGTTGTCGTAGATGGACTTGGGGAACGGGTTGGGCTTCTGGAAGACCATCCCGATCCGGCGGCGGACCTCGATCGGGTCGACGTCCGGGGCGTACAGGTCCTCGCCGTGGTAGGTCACCCGGCCCTCGATCCGGGCTCCCGGGATGAGGTCGTTCATCCGGTTGAGCGTGCGCAGGACCGTGCTCTTGCCGCAGCCGGAGGGGCCGATCATCGCGGTGATCTGGCGCGGCCCCACCTTCATGTTCACGTCGCGCACGGCCTTGTTGGACCCGTAGTGGATCGACAGGTCGCCGATGTCGAAGACGGGGTCGCCCAGGCCGGGGACCTCGCGGTTGTACCGGACGGTGTCGGGGGCGATGCCGCGGCCGGACTCGGTGCCTCGCGGGGTCGCGGTGTTGCTGACAGACATGGGGCCACTTCCGGGTCGGACGGAGCTCGGTGCGTGAGGGGGTGAAACCCGCGGGAGTGCGGTCGATTCCCATGCAAATATGTCCGCGTGAAGCCCGGGTGAACGAACCCCGTGGCCAAGATGAACGCGGGCGGTGGAGTAGGAAGCCCCGGATGACCTTTCGGTGTCCTGCCCGGTCAGGCGGGGCGTGCTCGGGTGGCGGCGCGTCGGGCGCACCGGCCGACCCCCCGCGCGCACGAACGCCCCGGGGCCGTGTGCCGTCGCGGACACGGGCTCCGGGGCGCTCGTCGGCCCGGTGGGCCTCAGCCCTTGGTGTCGCCCTGCTCGGAGATCTTCTGCTTGACCTCGTCCATGTCCAGCTCCCGGGCCTGGGTGATCAGGCTCTCCAGGGCCTCGGAGGGGAGCGCGCCCGGCTCGTTGTAGATGACCGTCTGGTCGCGCACGATCATCAGCGTCGGGATGGACTGGATCTTGAACTCGAAGGCGAGCTCGCGCTGGGCCTCAGTGTCGACCTTGGCGTGCACGATGTCGGTGTGCTTCTCCGAGGACTTGTCGAACACGGGGGCGAACTGGCGGCAGGGACCGCACCAGTCAGCCCAGAAGTCGATCAGGACGAAGCTGTTGTCCTTCAGCGTTTCCGCGAAGTTGTCTTTGGTGAGTTCGACGGTGGACACGTGGTCTCCTGCTCTTCGTTCGTCTTGTGGTGTCGACCGGTGGCCAACTGCCATCCTCTTGGGTGCTACAGCGGTAGTGCCCACTCGTTTGTTCCACATGCCCCGCGGAGGGCGCGCGCACCCTCCGCCCGGGTGGTTTCCGACACAACGCGTGTTGTCTACCGGTTGGGGAGGAAAGGTCGTTCACGATTAGTGTCGGCCTGCGGGGCACGGGTTCATTGTCGTGACCGGAGTTCCCGCTGTGGGCCGAACGCCGAAAACCGGGGGGACCGATGAGCTCCGAGGGGTCGGAGGACGACCAGGGCGTGGACTACCGCTTCACCCTCGCCAACGAACGTACCTTCCTGGCGTGGATACGGACCGCGCTCGCCCTGTTGGCGGGTGCTGTCGCCGTCCTCCACCTGCTCCCCCTGGGCTGGGACGGGGCGCAGCGCACCGTCGTCGGTCTGTTCCTGGCGGTGCTCGCCGGAGTCGTCACCGTGTACGCGCCGTTGCGCTGGTACCGGGTGCAGCGGGTGATGCGCCGGGGGCAGCCCCTCCCGATGAGCCTGCTGCCGCTGGTCACCGCGTTCGCGGTGGGGGCGGTGTGTCTGTTGGTGCTGCTGGGGAACCTGCTGTGAGGCCCGCTGAGGGGCGCCGCGACCCGGGGCTCCAGCCCGAGCGCACGCTGCTGTCGTGGCAGCGCATGCTGATCCTGCTGGTCGTGGTGGGGTTGGTGTACCTGAGGGGGCCGCTCGACCCCGGCTCGACGGTCCTGCCCGACGTGGGGCTGGGGCTCCGGGCGGGCGTCATGGCCTTCACCCTGCTGTTGGGCGCCGGGCTCGGACTTCACCTGTGGCTGAGGTGGCGGCGCACCGGGCACGGGCTGCGGGAGCCGGGGACGGGGCGGCCGCCGCTGAACGTGGCCCGCCCCTGGGCGATGCTCCTGCTCAGCGCTGGTGTCCTCGCTCTGACCCTGGTCGTGGTGGCGACGGTGCTCGTGCCCTGAGGAGCCCGGCCCGGGCGCGGACGCGTGGTGGCCGGGGTGTCACCGAGGCGGGGGCCGGGCCTCGTGACGTTCACTCTCGCTGTGCCAGGGGTCGCCGCCGCGTCCGTGCGCCGCCGAGGCCTGGCCCTAGGCGGGCGCCGGGACGGAACTGGTCGAACGGCGGTGCTCGACGAGGGAGTCGATGATGGCGTTGAGGTCGCGCGTGGGTTCGTAGCCGATCAGGCCCCGTGCGAGCGAGGTGTCCGGGTAGCGGCGCTGCATGTCCTCGTATCCCTCGCCGTAGGCCTCCTCGTAGTCCACGTAGGTGATCGGGCTGCGCGACCCGGTCAGGCCCACGACGCGGTCGGCCAGCCCCTTGATCGACACCTCCTCGTGCCCGCCCAGGTTGACCGCCTGGTTGTAGGCCTCGGGGGTGTCCATCAGCCGGGTCAGGGCGGGCACCACGTCGAACACCGAGCCGAAGCAACGGCGCTGGGAGCCCGAGCCGTACACGGTGATCGGCTCGTCGGCCAGGGCCTGGTCGACGAACCGGGGCACCACCATGCCGTACCTGCCGGTCTGCCGGGGTCCCACCACGTTGAAGAAGCGGGTGATGACACAGGGCACGCCGGACTCCGTGCCGTGCACGTACGCGACCAGCTCGTCCAACCCCTTGGCGGCGGCGTAGGACCAGCGGCTCTTGGTGGCCGACCCGTAGACGCGGTCGGCGTCCTCCCTGAGCCCGTCCGCGTCGTTCTTGCCGTAGACCTCGCTGGTCGAGGCCACCATGTAGGGGACGCGGTGGCGGACCGCCGCCTCCACGACGTTCTCGGTGCCGTGCAGGTTGATCCGCAGCGAACGCAGCGGGTTGTCGACGATGTTGTAGACGCCCACGGCGGCGGCGAGGTGGTAGACGGTCTCGGCCTCCGAGACGAGGTCGTTTACCAGGTCGCGGTCCAGGATGTCCCCCTGGACGAATCGGAACGAGGACGACCCTCTCAACTGGGACAGGTTCGACAGTGAACCGGTCGAGAGATCGTCCAGGACGGTGACCTCGTGTCCCTGTGCGACCAGGTGGTCGCACAGGTGGGAGCCGATGAACCCGGCTCCACCGGTGATGACGGCCTTCATGTTTTCCCTCCACTACGGGTGGTGTGGGTGTTCTGCGCTGCACGTGGGGAGGTGTTCGTGTGACGGGTGAGGGAGCGGGTCGGTGTGTGCGGTCGGCGCCGGGCGCGCGGGCGCGACGCGCCGACGTCGGGCGTGCGCGCCGTCCGTCCGGTCAGGCCAGCAGGCGCAGGACGTGGTACCCCTCGCCGAGGGCCACCCCGGCCTGCATGCCCCTGAGGACGGCCAGGCTGCGCAGGGTGGGCTCCGAACGGGTGTGGGGGTGGGCGTGGCTCTGCGAGCCGTACAGTTCCATCGCCTGGAGCTTGGCGCGCAGGTCCGCCTCGGTGAGTTCCACGACGAGGTGGGGCGGCTCCACGGGCTCGGACCGCCACTGGTCGGCGGCCTCCTCGTAGGCGAGCACCGTGTCGGGGTGGTGGCGCAGGGCCCGGTTCGAGGGCCGCAGCGCGGTGTGCGCGGCCTCCGACACGGCCCGGTGGTCCTGGTTGTAGCTGGTGCGGTGCGGCACGAGCACCGTGGTGGGCCGCAGGCGCGCGATCGAGAGCGGGCTGTCCCGCTCGATCAGCTGGGTCAGCTCCACCCGGGGGACCGCGTCCAGCCGCAGGTGGTACTCGTCACCGGGCAGCGCCATGTGCCAGTCGTCCCACTGGAAGTGCTCCGCGACCTTCTTGATCTCGGTGTGGCGCTCCTCGGCGGTGGAGAAGCCCCGGGGGGACTGGTCCACGGTGTCGCCGACCGTGAGGAACTGCACGAAGACCTCGGCGCCGGCGCGCTTCGCCTTGTGCATGAGACCGCCGCAGCCCAGGGTCTCGTCGTCGGGGTGGGGGGAGAAGACCAGGAGGCGCTCCCGTGACCAGTCCGTCGTCATGCCAGTTTCCCGTTCTTTGCCGAAGTGGGGGTGATCCGTCCTCACCCGGGCCGCCGGGGCCGCCGCGCCCGCGGGAGGAGTGCGCGGTGCTCCGACCGCCGACCGGTGTCAGCCGCGGGACCTCGCCCGGCGGAGTACGTCCAGCGCGTCCGGTCCGGCGTTGAGCAGGAGGTCGAGCGCCGAGAGGCGGGGCACGAAGTCGTCGGCGGGCCCGCGCGTGTGCTGCGGGTACTCCGGGTGGCGGAAGTCCTGCCACTCGACGCCGACCCCGTACCGGTTCAGGACCTCGGGGTCGAGGTAGTCCCTGGCGCCGTCGCCCGAGAGCAGCGTGTCGGCCCCCGCCTTGGCGCTGATCTGGGCCAGCAGCTCGCTCTTGTATCCGGGGAAGTCCCCGAGCTCGCTGGCGCGCAGTACGGGTGTGTCGATCCCGAAACCGCGGGTCAGCAGGCGCGTGGTGGCGATGGCCAGGTCCGCGAGGCGATCCCACTCCGTGGAGTACAGGCGGGCGATTTCCTCCCGGTAAAGGTCCCAGTAGGGCGCCTTGCGGTAACAGTGTTCAGAGAGTGCCCTGAAGTGCTTGTTGCGCCATTTCTGTGAGTTGTCGATCCTCTTGTCCAGGATGCGTTCTCCGCGACTCGTCTGGGTGACGGGCACGGTGAGCAGGACCGGATCTCCATGCCCGGCGACGTAGTTTCGGTTCTGCCATCCCCGCCGTTCGAACTGCACCGTGTCGAGCATGATGAAACGGTCAGAACGGTCGATCTTGTCGATCAGTCCCAACCAGGGCCAATAGTGCGGCTGGTGGACCGCCACGCGCACGCGCGCGACGTCTTCGCTGGTCGTGGCGGGGTCATCGGAGTTCGCCCCCGGGCCGTCGTGCGGAGGATCTGGCGAGGGGGATCGCGGTTCGCCGATCACGCCGGGGGTTCTCCTTAACTCGTCGGTCGGGTGCGCCGGGGGTTTACCAGGAGCCCATACGCCCTCGTATAAACCGGGGGCGGAGGCCGCCTCCGGCACCTCGTCGCAAATATCTTCTAATGGGTACCACCTCACGCAAGCCCGTGTATACGATTTGCGTGGCCTACATAGGACGCGAACCCGGGTGAACCCACCGGTCGCGCAGGGCGTCAACCTAGCGCCGACTTTGCTGGTTAATGTCGGTCCGAAAACCGAGACCTTTCGGAGGGTCCCAGGGCTGTGCGTATCGTGCGTTTCGTCGGCGGGCTGCTGACCGGGCTGGTCGCCCTGGTCCTGGCCGTCGCGCTCTTCGTCTACTGGTTCGACTTCGCCTCGACCATGGCCGCCGCCGCGGGGGTCGGTGCCCTCGGGTACGTCTTCCTGTGGATGGCCTTCGGCCTCAACCTCCTGCTGTGGACCGTGGTCGGCCTGATCCGGCTGGCCGAGGGCGGAGCCCGTGCGGCGCTGCGCCGACGACCCGGGGACCGGGGGCGCGCCAGGGTGTCCGCGGGCCGCGCCCGCCAGCGCCACCTCGTCGGCGCGGGTGCTCCCGCGGGCGGCGCGGCCCTGGCAGGGGGAGGGGACGGGGCCGTCGCGGCGGTCGAGGAGGACCTCCCCGACACCACGGCCCCCGGCGGGGCGCTGGAGGAGACCGGCACGGAGGACGCCACCCTCGCCGTCGTCATCCCGGCCCACAACGAGGAACCGGTGATCGGTGCCGCGATCTCCTCCGCCCTGCGGCTGTTCGCCCGCTGGGACGTGTACGTGGTCTCGGACTCGTCCGGGGACGCGACCGCCGACATCGCCGCCCGGACCGGGGTGAACGTCCTCGAACTCCTCACCAACCGGGGCAAGGCGGGGGCCATCGAGGCGGTCATCGAGGAATTCTCACTGACCGAAAACTACGACGGCGTCCTGATCCTGGACGCCGACACCGAACTCGACGCAGGATACGTCGAGGGCGCCAGACGTCAACTGCGAGACCCCGGTGTGGCCGCCGTGGCGGGCTTCGTCGTCTCGGAGTGGAAGCCGAGGGAGCGGGGCCTGGTCGGGCGGGTCATCTCCGCCTACCGGGACCGCCTCTACTTCATGCTCCAGTACTTCATGCGCTTCGGGCAGACCTGGAGGAGGACCAACGTCGCCTTCATCGTGCCGGGGTTCGCGAGCGTGTACCGCAGCAGCGCCCTGCGGGAGATCACCATCAACCCGCCGGGGCTGGTGATCGAGGACTTCAACATGACCTTCGAGGTGCACCGCAAGCGCCTCGGCCGGGTCTCGATGCGCCCGGACACCAAGGCCTACAGCCAGGACCCGTTCACGTTCCGCGACTACCGCAAGCAGGTGGGCCGGTGGACCCTCGGCTTTTGGCAGACGGTGCGGCGGCACGGGGTGTGGCCGAGCGTCTTCTGGGCCGCCCTGGCCCTGTACGTCGTCGAGGTCGTCCTGGTGTCGGTGCTGTTCCTGGTGACGGTGGCGATCGCCGTGTTCGTGCTGTTGGGCACGGTCGCGGGTGAGGCGATGGCGGGGGCGCCGCTCCTGGCCGACGGGTTCACGACGGTGACGGCCTTCCTGCCGCTCACGGCCCTGGCCATCGGCCTGCTCGTCCCCGACTACGTGCTCACCTGCGTCATGACGATGGTCCGGCGGCGGCCCTCGTACCTCTTCTACGGCCTGTTCTTCTTCCCGATCCGGATCGTCGACTCCTACCTGGCGCTGCGGATGATCCCCCGGGCCTGGACCGCGAAGTCGGACGGACGGTGGAGCAGCCCCACCCGCGTCTCCCACAAGGAGTCCCCGAAGGACGCCCGGGGAGAACTCGGGGAGGGTGCCGACTAGACCGCCACGACCTGCGCGGATGTGAGATGCACCGGTCACCCCCACCCCAGGGGGTCACCGCGGCGCACACCGCTTAGCCTCGATGGAGGGGACCCGACCCTCCTCGGGGCGCAGTCGTTGAATGGGTGAAGTCGCAGTGGACAAGAGGCGTGTGTCGTTCGCGTTGTACCGGGTGCTCGCGTACATCACGGGTGTTTTCCTGTTGGGCCTGACCTTCCTGGCCATGCCCGCCAAGTACCTCGTGGGCGAGGACTCGAGGTTCCACCTGGTGGGCGCCCCCCAGGGGTGGGAGCACTGGTTCGGCCCCGAGTCTCCGCTGATGCTCTACGTCGCCATGCCGCACGGGTACGTCTACATGGTGTACGTGCTGGTCGTGCTGTGGGTGGCGCTCGACCGCCGCTGGGGCGCGGGCCGCACCCTAGGCGTCGTGCTCGCCGGTACCGTCCCGGTCCTCGGCTTCGTGGTCGAGCACCGCGTGGTGCGGGCCGAGCGGGCGAAGGACCTGGCGGCCGCGCAGGCCTCCGGCCGGGCTCAGGAGCCCGCGGCCACGGCCTGACCGCCGGTCGGGGTCTCCTCCCCGCCCTCCTCCGGGCGCCGCTCGGCCAGTTCGCGGCGCATGAGGATGATCCAGAAGACCACGGCGGAGACGCCGAACATGGCCCACTGCACGGCGTAGCTGAGGTTGCGCCAGTTGACGGTGAGTTCCGTGGGCGGCTCGGGCGGTGGGACGGGGGTGAGCCCGTCCACGGCGGGTTCGCTTCCGGGCAGGGTGACGTAGGCCGCGTAGAGCTGGTAGTCCCACTCGCCGACCAGCACGGACGGGGCGATCCGCTCGACCGTCCCGGTGTCGGGGGAGCCCATCGGGACGAACCCCTCGGCGGCGTCCTGGGGTGGCTGGAGCCAGCCGGTGACGGTGACCTCCCCCTCGGGGGCGGGCGGCAGGTCGGTGCCGTCGCTCGACCAGCCGCGGCTGACGGTCATGGCCACCCCGTCGTCGGTGACCAGGGGCAGGACGACCTCGTAGCCCTCCTCCCCGTCCAGGCGCCGGGGTACGAGGAGCTGGGCCCCGCCGTCGAAGCGCCCGGTGGCCTCGACCGCCGTGTTGGTGGTGAGGTTGGGGTGCAGGAACGCACCGGGTTCGCCGAGGTCGGAGACGGGTACGGCGTCGTCCAGGTCCGCGACCGGGTTGGTGATGACGTCCCGGTCGGGCTGGAAGGCGCTGGTGCCCTGCCAGTAGGTGCCCGCGACGCACACGGCGGCCACGAGGACGGCCAGGACGTGCAGGCCGAGCCAGCGCGGGCTGAAGAGCGGAGATCTCACCCGACCAGGCTATGTCCGCCCTCGGAGCGCCCGCTCATGACCCCGTGTTGACGATGTCCACACCCCGCTTGGCCGGGTCCCACCCCAGGAATGACGATCACTTTAAGTAGTTTCTCGTGACACAGGGTTGTTATTCGTGGGTGTGGTGGGTAGTGTCTCTATCAACGCGGAACGACAAGATCGCTTCCACGTGGCAGACCTTTCAGGCCGCGACTCCAGGGGGGAGGAGTCGCAGGCCGCTTCCCAGGCGAGGGTTGCCTCCGTACTTTGAGGGGGGATGCGGAGGCGACCCTCGCCACCTCGTAGACGGGGACGTTTCCACTGTTCAGTGGGGACGTCCCCGTCGTTTTTCCTCGGTCTCACCCGCCCCGTGCGCGGAAGTCCGCCCACAGGTCGACCGCCCGCTCCAGATCCAACGCGGCGACCTCCTCGGGTCGCATGCCGACCGTGTGGAGCAGCCGTTCGGCCAACCACTTCGGGACGGGCTCCTTCGAGGCGGCCCGTTCGGGCTCCATCGGCTTCGCGGGTTTCCCGAGGTGCTCGATGGCTGCCGCGAGTCGTCGGGTGAGAGGGGTCTCCCTGGAAACCTCCCTGATCCGTCGGGAGGCCTCGGCGTAGACCTGGGCGTCAGCTCGTGCCCCGATGGCCCAGACCTCGCAGATCTCCACGTCCTTCTCGTCGGTCACGCGGTACACGACACGCCAGGTGTTGCGTCCGACGACGAGCTTTCGAAACCCGGTGAGCTCGCCGCCCAGGGGATACCCGGCTTCGGGGTTCTCCTCCAGGAGGAGGACTTTCTTGAGAACCCTGGGCACGACGTCTGGGCCGAGTCGCCGCAGGTCGTCGAGCGCGGCGTCAGTGAAGGTGATCTCGGCCATCAGTCCTCGGGACGTTCTTCGAGCGATGCGCGTGTGTGTCCGAACGCGTTCAGTACGTCGTCCATGGAGGTTCGGCGGCCGCTGTCGTTGAGCTCTCGCGCCATGACGAGGGCGAGGTCTCGCAGGTCGGCCTCGGATCGCTCCAGTTCCGCCAGCCTGGAGAACGCGACCACGGCCGCGACGGGTTCGCGGCGTCGGGTCACGATGAGCTCGGTGCCCTGTTCCGCGTCGTGCACAATGCCGGCGACGCCACGTCTCGCCGCGTCGGTGACGCTGATCTCCTGGGAGTGCTCGAGAATCGTCATTCCTCGACTGTATAGGAAAATGTACAGATGAGGGCTCGGGGTGCCTGGGTCGTTCCCGGTCGGGCGGGTCGTCGCGGGTGTTCCGGGGCGCGGGGGCAACCCCCGCCACGATTCCGAGGGGCGGGGGTCGCCGACCGGCAACACCCGCCCCTCGAAGGTCAGGCCCTCTTCTCCCGGCCCTCCCTGCGGCCCGCCGGTGACTCGGGCCGCCGCCACTCGCCGAGCGTCTCGGCCCGGCTGCGGTGGCGCGCCGCGTACACCCGCAGTGCCAGGTTGACGGCGTCGTCCCTGGTGCGCGCGCCGGAGAAGCGCATGGTCTCCTGAAGCGCCTCGTCGTCGATGTCGATCCAGGTCGGGCTCACTCCGCGCTCCTCGCCGCTCGGGATGGGGTCAGGCCCATCGTCCCGTACGCGGAGGGTGACGCGAACACCACCCGGGGTGCGTGGCGGTGTGTCGCCGGTCAGCCCATGGTCTTCTGGCCGTCCAGGGCCTCCCGGATGATGTCGGCGTGGCCGCAGTGCTGCGCGGTCTCACGGATCAGGTGGAGCAGCACGTCGCGCGCGGTCCAGGAGGCATCCTCGGGGAACCAGGGCGCGGCCGGGAGCTTCTGGCTGACCTCCAGGTCGGGAAGTGAGCGGAAGTAGGCGTCGGTCTCGTGAGCGGTCCTCTCGTAGTCGGCGAGCGTGCTCTCCAGGGTCTCCTCGCCGATGAGGCGGAAGCTGTTCTCGTGCTCCTCCTGCGCCTTGGGGGAGGAGTAGTCGACGTCGGGGGCCCCGTCGCGGACGAACTCCGCCCAGGAGTCCTCCACCGAGGCCACGTGCTTGACGATGCCCGCGAGGGTCAGTTCGCTCGCGGTGGTGCGTCGGCTCGCCTGCTCCTGGTCCAGGCCCTGGAGGGTGGTGAGCAGGAAGGCCCGCTGCTGGGCCAGGAACGACAGCAGTGCCTCCCGCTCGACGTCGACCCGGTCGTTCTTCTCGTTGGCGCCGGTCATGGCAGCTCCTTCGTCGCGTCCGTCTCGATGTCTCGACCCTAGGGAGCGAGGCGGTCAGCCGCTGTCCTCCTTGGCTGGCCATGACCCCGTTTTCTGGCTTCCTTGAAGACACTCTGGATAGCCTGGCGGTCTGGCGACCCGGAGGTTCCATGGCCCTGATTCCGCTCCAGTACCGACTCGACGGCCCCAGCCACGCACCCGTCGTGCTGCTCGTGCCGCCGTTCGGGACGACGATGTCGGTGTGGGACCCCCAGATGCCCGCGCTGACCCGGGACCGCCAGGTCCTGCGCGTCAACCACCGCGGACACGGTCTCTCCCCGGCCCCGGTGGGGCCCTACACGGTCCAGGACCTGGCGCTGGACGTCCTCGGGGTCCTGGAGGACCGGGGGTTCACACGCGTCTCGGCGGTCGGCGCGGGCCTCGGCGGTTCCCTGCTGCTGTGGATCGCCGCGAACTCGCCGCGCACCCTGGAGCGGCTCGCCCTGCTGGCCGGGACGTCGCGCACTCCGAGCACCCACTGCTGGGACCACGTCGCCTCCCGGGCGCGGGAGGACGGGATGGGCGCGGTGGTCGACGAGGTCCTGCTGCCCTGGTTCACCCCGGACCTGACGCGGGACCACCCGGAGGTCGCGGCCCGGTTCGCCGACGACCTGCGCGGTGTCGACCCCGGCGCCTTCGCCTCGATCTGCGAGGCCCTCACCGGGATGGACCAGCGCAACCTCGTCGCCAGCGTGCGGGTGCCCACCATGGTCGTCTCCGCCGCGCACGACCCCGTGCTCCCGCCCGGCCACGGGCGACGGTTGGCCGACGGGATCGCCGGGGCGCGCTTCGAGGTGGTCACCGGGGCCGCGCACCTGCTCGGAGTGGAGCGCGCCGAGCGGGTCAACGAACTGCTCCGGGAGCACGTGGCCCCCTGACCCGGGCCGACCTGGTCAGACCCCGTCGGGGAGGACGATCAGCGGGCTGTTGACCTCCAGGAGGTAGCCGTCCGGGTCGCGGAAGTGCGCGGCGCGGATGCCCCAGGCCGTCCAGTCGCGGGGCTCCATGACCTGGCGGGCGCCGTTCGCCACCAGCCCCTTGGACGTGGCGTCGACGTCGTCCACCTCGAAGATCACCGCGAGCCGGTCCTGGTGGGGGAGGTCCGGGTCGGCGCCGTCGGTCTCCAGCGCCTCCGCCATCACCTCGCGCTGGTTGAGAGCCAGCCGCGTGCCGGAGCGCACGTCGAACTCGGCGTAGCGGCTCTTCTCGTCTCCCCACAGGACGGGGAGTTCGAGGACGTCGGAGTAGAAGCGGAAGCACGCCTCGTAGTCGTTCACGAGGAGCCTGATGTAGCTACAGCGCATGGGGGCCTCCTGCCGTGCGGGCTGGGTAGTCGGCACCATTCTCGGGTCCGAGCATGACGTATTCCTGAGTATCCGTACCCGGATGCCGCATGGCCGGATGCGGTCACCCCGTGTCGCGATCCCCATCGACCCGCGTCGACCGGAGGCGATGCCTGCGCCGCGCCCGGTCACCGTGCGCTCGGCGGCGGTATCGGCCTTGCTCTCTTATGTAGTACATGTACTATCAAAAGCAACAGAGCACGGATGAAGAGAGGGAGTGCTGTGACGAGTCGGAAGGAGGCGGGCGCCGAGACCATCCACAACCGGATCGCGATGCTGCGGGCCGAGCGCGGTGTCTCCCGGCGCCAGCTGGCCGAGGCCCTCGGGGTCCACTACCAGACCGTCGGCTACCTGGAGCGGGGCGAGTACAGCCCCAGCCTCCACCTGGCCCTGCGCATCGCCCGGCACTTCGAGGTCCCGGTGGAGGTCGTCTTCTCCACGGAGCCCTTCCCCCGCATCGGCCAGTAGGCCCCGCCCGAGAACAGGAGTTCCGCATGACCCCCCACACCCCTCGCGACCGGGCGCTGCTGGCGGCCAGCGAGAAGCCCGCCATGGTCAGGGCCCGGGCCTCCCGGGCCCGCCGACGCCTCCTCGTCGTGCCGCTGGTCCTGCTGGTCCTGGCCGTCGCCGTCGCTTTCGTCACCGCCGACCTCTCCGGTGACGGCGACCCCCAGTACCTCCTGATGGCGGTCGGCCTGGGCCTGGTCGGCGTGCTGATCTGGCTGACGTCCCGGCTGAACCTGATCACCCGGATGGTCCTGCCGTCCCGGCTCCTGGACGAGCGCCAGCGCGAGGAGCGGGAGGACGCGCGGCGCGCCGGTCACCGCCTCACGGGCATCCTCCTGGGCACCAGTTTCGTCGCGGTAGCGCTCGTCACGACCTTCAGCCCGGAGAGCGTGGTCTTCCCGAGCTGGCTCGCCGTTCCGCTGCTCTGGCTGCTGGTGATGGCCCACACCGCGGCCCCGGCGCTCTGGCTCGCCTGGACCCAGCCCGACGAGCCGCTTGACGACGCCGATCCCCAGTCGGCGTGAGCACGTGGTCCCACCCTCTGAGAAGGAGCGCAGTGATGAACGCACGTACCGAGGAGAGGGCGCGCGCCCGGCGCCAGCGGCTGCTCGACCAGTTCGAGGACCCGGTGACCCGCGCCCTCTGGGCCGACCGTGGCGCCCGGGTCCGTAGGACGTACCTGTCGATCGCGCTGGCCCTGGCGAGCACCGCCGCCCTGACGTCCCTGGCACTGTCCCAGAGCGCGCTGGCGGTGACGGCCTCCAGCCTCGCGGTGGTCGTCCTCCTGATCGCGCAGACCGGGGCGTTCCACCGGATCGAGGCCGGATCACGGACGCTCCACGGCTACGCGGAGGTGGTGGACGAGCGCCAGCGCGCGGAGATCGACGCCGCCCGGGACCTCGGGCACTCGGTGACGTCGGCCCTGTTGATCCTGGTGGTGGCCGGGGCCGGGGCCGCCCAGCTCGCGGGAACGAACCCCTGGACGGATCTGACGGTGCCGATCGGCCTGCTGCTCCCGGTCGTCTGGCTGGTGCTGGTGGTGCACCGCTCGTTCCCCGCCTGCTACCTCGCCTGGACCCAGCCCGACGAGCCGCTTGACGACGAGTCCACAGCCTGAGCCGTGGGTCCGGGGTTCCTTCCGTGGAGCGGAGGTGCTCCGGGCCGGTCGCGACGGGTCAGTCCCGCAGCGGTGGTGAGAAGGACATCGACACGTTCATGGCGGCCCCGTAGTCGGGGCTCCAGGTATCGAGGGTGATGCCGAGGTCGAGCACCACGACCGGTCCGTGGGGGTCGGTGCCGGGCCCCCAGAAGCTCAATCTGTAGGGGTTGCCTCGGGAGGATTCGGGTGTCCAGAGGGAGCTGTCCACGGGGGCTTCCGGGAAGTCGCTGTCACCGGCGGCCCCGGACCACGTGGGGGTTCCCCAGACGCGCGAGATCAGGTCGGTGTAGCGCCTCCAACCGTCCACTCCCCTCTGAATGATCTCCTCCTTCTCCTCGGGGACCTCGGTCTCGGCCTTCACGAGGGAGGTGAAGAAGTCCAAGGACATGACGGGGGACCAGTGTCCGTTGGAGGAGAGTGTGGCCGTGTTGCCGCTCCGGGTGGTCACGTCGAGGGTGCGTTCGTAGGTGAGGGGTGTCCACCCGCGCTGGGCGCACCACTCCTCGAAGCCTGGGTCGATGACGGTGGGCGGGCCTTCCCAGACGCTGCCCCAGTCCAACTGCTTGAGGTCTCTGAGTTCGCTCAGGAGGGATTCGTCGGACATGGCGTGTTTGACCTGCATCAGGGCGTCTCCTTGGGTTGCGGGGGGGCTTCCACGGGTTCGTCGACGCGGTGGGGGAAGGGGCCGGTCGCGGTACTCGCCGGGTCAGGATCAGTCCCGCAGTGGAGGCAAGAAGGACATCGACACGTTCGCCGCGGCCCCGTGCGCGGGTTCCCAGGTGTCGAGGGTGATGCCGAGGGTGAGCCCTACGACCGGTCCGTGGGGGTCGGTGCCGGGCCCCCAGAAGCTCAGCCTGTAGGGGTTGCCTCTGGAGGATTCGGGTGTCCACCTCATGGAGTCGATGGGGGCTTTCGGGTAGTCGCTGTCACCGGCGGCCCCGGACCATGTGGGGGTTCCCCAGACCTGCGAGATCAGGTCGGTGTAGTGCCGCCAGCCGTCCACTCCCCTCTGGACGACTTCTTCCTTCTCCTCGGGGACCTCGGTCTTGGTCTTGACGAGGGAGGTGAAGAAGTCCAGGGACATGACGGGGTACCAGTGTCCGTTGGAGGAGAGCGTGGCCTTGTTTCCGCTCCGGGTGGTGACGTGGAGGTTCCGCTCGACGGTGAGGGGTGTCCATTCACGCTGGGCGCACCAGTCCTCGAAGCGTGGGTCGACGGCGGTGGGCGGGCCTTCCCAGACGCTGCCCCAGTCCAATTGCTTGAGGTCTCTGAGTTCGCTCAGGAGGGATTCGTCGGACATGGCGTGTTTGACCTGCATCGGGGGCTCCTTCGCTTACCGGGGGGTGTGCTTCCACGGGTCCGTCGACGCGGTGGGGGAAGCGACCGGTCGCGGTACCTCGCCGGGTCAGACGCCGTCGACGGCGCCATGGTTCTTCCGGAGGTCCGGGACCTCGGTGATGCGAGGAGCCACCCGGCGGAGGTCTACAGGAAGGGGTCGGGTCCGGCCCAGCCGTAGGAGTCCCGCCGACGGGCCTCGGCGAGCTCGTCCTCGCCCAGTACGCGGGGCTCGCCGATCTGGCGGGCCCGCAGGTAGGCGGCGCACAGCCAGTCGAGCAACCAGAGGTGCTCCAGGGCCTGTTCCAGGCCCTCACCCAGGGCCAGTCCGCCGTGGTGGGCGAGCAGGGCGGCCTCACGCCCCTTGAGGGCCTTCACCGCCTGGTCGGCGAGTTCGCCGGTGCCGTATGGGGTGTACGGGGTCACGCTGATCGCACCGCCCAGACCGGCGGCGCGGTGGTGGATCGGGGGCAGCTCGGCGAGGACCGCCGACACCGCCACGGTGTCGGTGGTGAACGCGTTGACCACCGCCAGCCCGTCACGACCGTGTTCGGCGGCGCGTCGGTGCACGGCCAGGTGGAGCGTGGTCTCGGCGGCGGGGTCGCGCCGTCCCTCCAGCATCCGGTCGTCCAGCGACATCACCGGGCAGTCGAGTGGCTGGAGCTGTTCCAGGGGGACGCCGTGCGGGGTGACGACCACCAGGTCGCCGCTGCGGACGCTGACGGTCCCGGCCTCACCGGGGGCGGAACCCGGGTGGTGGGCGATGGCGCGGGCGGTCAGACAGACGTCCCGGCGTTCCTGTTCCAGCAGCATGCGATCCTCGGTGGGGTGGCGCGGGCAGCGGTCCCTCGGGGGAGGAGTCGGACCAATCGACTTAGGTACACCTAATGTACGTCAGAACGTCGCGGGTGTCTTCCCCCCGTCAACGATCTAGGCGACCAGCCCGTGCCGGTAGGCGAACACCACCGCCTGTACGCGGTCGCGCAGGTCGAGTTTGGTCAGGATGCGCGAGACGAAGGTCTTCACGGTCTCCTGGCTGATGAACAGGCTCGCGGCGATCTCGCTGTTGGACAACCCGTCCGCGATCAGCCCCAGCACCTCCCGTTCCCGCGGGGTGAGGGGGAGTTCCGCACCGGCACCGTGTGAGGGCCGGATGCGGGCGGCGAACCGGCCCACCAGCTGACGGGTGACCTCGGGGTCCAGCAGGGCCGCGCCGGTGGCGACGGTCCGGATACCGTTCAGCAGCTGGTCGGGCGGCGCGTCCTTGAGCAGGAACCCGCTGGCGCCCGCCCGCAGCGCCTCGTACACGTACTCGTCGAGGCTGAACGTGGTGACCACCAGCACCTTCACCGGACGCTCCACCCCTTCGCCCGCCAACAGCCGGGTGGCCTCGATCCCGTCGAGCTCGGGCATCCGCACGTCCATCACGACGACGTCGGGCCGCAGGTCCCGCGCCATCTCCACGGCGGTCCGCCCGTCGCCGCACTCGCCGACGACCTCCATGTCGGGCTGCGCTCCGATGATCGTCACCAGCCCGGTGCGGATCAGCACCTGGTCGTCGCAGACCAGCACCCGGACGCTCATCGCGCGGAGGGGATACGGGCGTGCACGGTGAAACCGCCGTCGCCTCGGGGACCGGCGGTGAAGTCGCCGCCCAGCACCTCGACGCGTTCGCGCAGGCCCGTGAGCCCGCGCCCGCTTCCGCCGGGCGAGACGCCCCGGGGGCCGGGGCGCTCGGTGTTGACGTTCACGGTGATCTCCTCGGGTCGGTGCCGGACGTCCACGGTGGTGGGGCTCCCGTGCGCGTACTTGAGGGCGTTGGTCAGCGCCTCCCGCACGACCCGCTGCGCGACGAGTTCGGCGCCGCCGCGCGTCTGGGCGGGCACGCCCTCCTCGCTGAAGCGCACCGGCTGACCGGCCCGGCGGGTGCGCTCCACGACGTCGAGCATCGCCTCGTCGTTCTCGGGTGCGGGGTTGGCGGGGTCGAGCACGTCGAGGAGCTGCCGGAGGTCGGTGATGGCCTGGCGGCCGGTCTCGCTGACGGTCCCCAGGGTGCGGTCGAGGTGCTCGGGGGCGGCGGTGAGGTAGCGGGCGGCCTCGGTCTGCACGACCATCGCCGTGACGTGGTGGGTGACGACGTCGTGGAGTTCGCGGGCGATGCGGGCTCGTTCGGCGGCGAGGGTGTCGGCCGCCAGCCGGCGGCGGCGTTCGGCCTCGGCGACACGGGTGGAGCGCACCCATGATCCGATGCCCCAGGCGAGACCGTGCGCGAGGTAGAAGACCACCCACTCCGCGGGGGTCTCCCCCTCGCCCAGCCGGGTCAGTGCCAGGGCCAGGGCGACGAACGCGATGCTGCCGACCAGCAGGGTGGCGCGCCGGTGGCGCTCCAGGTGCACGCCCGCGCTCATCAGGGCGAGGGGCATCGCGGTCCCGGCGATCAGGTGGTAGCCGCTCAGCTGGTCGAGGGCGAAGCCGACCGCGACCAGGGCCAGAGTCAGCGCGGGCCACCGCCGTCGCCCGGCCAGCGGCAGGCACTGGAGGAGGAGCGCGACGACCCCCAGCGCGTCCATGGGGCGGTCCGCGACCCCGCCGACCTGGGTCCCGTACCCGTGCAGGGACGGTACGCAGGAGGCGGCCAGCAGGACGAGGGCGAGGGGGAGGTCTCGGACGGTGACGTCGAGCCGCCGCCACAGCGGGGGGAGGCGTCGGTACCAGGGCACGGACGCAGTGTAGTGGCGTGGAGGGACGGCTCCGCTCCCTTTGTCCCCCATGCGAGCTACGGGCGGGTGTCCACTCGGCGGTGACGACTCCCGGCCCCGGGTTCCGTAGCGTTTCCGGTGTCACGAAGACCCCTCCCGGCCGCCCACCGCTCGGCCGGACCCGCTGCCTGGAGGCGCCCCATGTTCCGCACCGTCCGTTCCGCCCGGACCACCGCCCTGACCGCCCTGTGCTGCGCGGCGGTGTTCCCGGGTCTGGTCGGCTGCGGTGTGTTCTCCGAGGTGGGGTCGGAGCTGGGATCGGCCGCCGAGGAGGTGCAGTCGGATCTGGAGGACGCCGCCAGGGAGGTGCTGACCGAGGGACAGCTGTTCACCGGGACGAAGACGCTCGACGTCGACGGCGCCTCCGTGCACGTCTCCTGCTCCGGGACGCCGTCGGACGGTCGGCCGGTGGTGGTGCTGATGGCGGGGATGGGGGACGGCCTCGACACGCTGGAGGGGCTCCAGGAGACCCTGGCCGAGGACGAGCGGGTCTGCTCCTACGACCGGCTCGGCGAGGGCGAGAGCGACCAGCCGGAGGGGCGGCAGAGCATCGACGACGCGGGCCGGACGCTGACCGTCGTCCTGGAGGACGTCGCCGGTGACGGCCCGGTGGTTCTGGTGGGGCACTCGCTGGGCGGCCTGATCGCCGCGCGCTACGCCCCGGACCACCAGGACCGGGTGAGCGGGCTGGTGCTGCTCGACGCCACGTCGCCGACGATGATCGACGACATCAGCGACGTGATCCCGGAGTCGGCCACGGGCGAGGGAGCCGAGGTGCGCGCTCAGAACATGGCGATCTTCGAAGGGGAGAACCCGGAGGCCATCGTGATCGACAGCGACCCGGAGGTCCGCTCGGCGGGTGACGTCCCGGTGGAGGTCGTCCAGCACGGGGTTCCCTACCTCGGTGAGATCGCCGAGTACGGGGACGACCTGGAGCGGGTGTGGTCCGAGGGTCAGGAGAAGTGGCTGGCGCTCTCCGACCGCAGTCGGCTCAGCACCGCCGAGGGGAGCGGCCACTACATCCACGTCGACGAGCCCGACGTCGCCGTCGACGCCGTCCGCCGGGTCGTGGACGAGGCCGCCGCCTGACCTTCCGGGTTCGAAGGGGCCCCGTCACCGGGCGAGTTCGAGGGGTCGTTGCGACACCGCTGGTGGGCTGGCCGGGTCCGGTGGCTTGGCGAGGCGCTCGGCTGGGGTTTCCCAGCCGAGCGTTGTGCGTGCGGCTGTTGAGGGCGGCTGTTGAGTTCGGCGGCCACGGCCTCCCGGCTCTCGGGACCGGCGGTCCTGCACGGCATGCGTCCGGGTGCCGCGTACGGGCACCGACGAACCACCGGAGTTCCACACAAACGCACGTCAAAGACTCGTCCCGGTCTTTCCCAGCGCGGTGTGTCCGCCGCTTCGTGGAGCGGACCGGGGCGTAGGTCTGTCCACGTGGTCTGGTGATATGAGCCACGGCCGATATGCCCACGGGCGCACCGTTTCTCCTGTTCAGCGGGGGTTATGGGAATGTTGTGGCGTATATGACCTACGAGACGAGGCTGTTTGTGACGAGCGAACCTGGGCAGAAGGGGTCCGTGAACCAGACCCGTGTAACCCTGCCGACCGTGCCCTACCTGTCCGAACCGGGAGCGGCCACCGCCACCAGCCTGTACATCGACGGCGAGTGGCGGGCGGCGCGCAACGGACGCGTCCGGGAGATCCTCGACCCGGCCGACGCCTCCGTTCTGACCATCGTCAGCGAGGGCGGCAGGGCCGACACCGAGGACGCCATCGCGGCGGCGCGGCGCGCGTTCGACCAGGGGGACTGGCGCGGCACCACCGCCGAGGAGCGCGGGCGCGTCCTCGAACGGATCGCCGACCTGCTCCAGCGCGACCGCGAGGAGATCGCGGTCATGGAGTCGCTGGACACCGGCAAGACGATCGAGGAGGGCGGGATCGACGTCGACGACGTCACCAACGTCTTCCGTTACTACGCGGGACTGGCCGACAAGGACGCCGGCCGCCTGGTGTCCGCCCCCGAGGGCGTCCACAGCCGGATCGTCTATGAGCCCGTGGGCGTCTGCGGCATGATCACACCCTGGAACTACCCGCTCCTCCAGCTGGCCTGGAAGATGGCCCCGGCCATCGCGGCGGGCAACACCATGGTGGTCAAGCCCAGCGAGGTCACCCCCGTGACCACCGCCAAACTGGTGGAGCTCACCACCGAGGCGGGGGTTCCCGCCGGTGTGGTCAACCTGGTCCTGGGCAGCGGGCCCGACGCGGGCGCACCGCTGTCCGAGCACCCCGACGTCGACCTGGTCTCCTTCACCGGGGGCCTGGTGACCGGGCGCCGGATCATGGCGGCCGCCTCCGAGACGGTCAAGAAGATCGCCTTGGAGCTGGGCGGGAAGAACCCCAACATCATCTTCCCCGACGTGGACCTGGACACGGCCGTGGACTACGCGCTCAGTGCCGCGTTCTTCCACTCCGGCCAGGTGTGCTCGGCCGGTGCGCGCCTCATCGTGCACAACGACATCCACGACGCCTTCACCGCCGAACTCGCCCGCCGAGCCGAGGCCGTCCGCATCGGCCGGGGCCAGGACGAGGGCGTCCGCTGCGGGCCGCTGGTCTCCGCCGAGCACCGCGCCAAGGTGGAGAAGGCCGTGGCGCGCGGTGTCGAGGAGGGCGCCCGGATCATCGCGGGCGGCAGGCGCCCCGACGAGGACGGGCTCCGGGACGGTTACTTCTACCGGCCCACCGTGTTCGTGGACTGCGACCGCACCATGGACATCGTCCAGACCGAGGTGTTCGGCCCCGTCGTCACCGTCGAGCGCTTCGAGACCGAGGCGCAGGCGATCGAGCTGGGCAACGACACCGACTACGGACTCTCCGGCGGCGTGTGGACCAACGACACCGCCCGGGGCGAGCGCGTGGCCGCCGCCCTGCGCCACGGCACGGTGTGGATCAACGACTACGGCCCCTACTTCCCGGGCGCCGAGTGGGGCGGGTTCGGCCGCAGCGGCGTCGGCCGCGAGCTCGGCCTGGCCGGACTGGACGAGTACCGCGAGGCCAAGCACGTCTACCGGAACCTGTCGCCCCAGCCGCAGCGCTGGTTCGGCTAACCCGGACCACCAGACCACCGGAACCCGGTCCGGGGCCCGCCGACCTCAGCACGACGGGGACGCGGACCACCTGACCACCGGCCTCCGGAGTCCGGGCGGCGGGGGCGCCCGGAAGACCCCAGGCCACCCGTCGGCGCGGTTCCGTCCTCCGCGCCGACGGGTGCCCTCCCGAACCCGTGCCGCGACCGTCGCGGCACCCCGACGCACATGCCCACCGAGTGCACGCGGGTCGGTTTCCCCCCGGCATCCCCCTGAGCAACACGAACGAGAGGATTCGGCCCGTGTCCACGAACGAAACCACCTACGACTACGTCATCGTCGGCGGAGGCACCGCGGGGTCGGTGATCGCCAACCGCCTCACCGAGGACCCCGGCACCACCGTCTGCGTCATCGAGGGCGGGCCGGACGACCGCGACCTGGAGCACGTGCTCCGGCTCCGCGACTGGCTGAGCGTCCTCGACAGCGACCTCGACTACGGGTACACCACCACCGAACAACCCCGGGGCAAC
Organism: Nocardiopsis sp. NPDC007018; assembly: GCF_040635075.1. Classification (NCBI taxonomy): domain Bacteria; kingdom Bacillati; phylum Actinomycetota; class Actinomycetes; order Streptosporangiales; family Nocardiopsidaceae; genus Nocardiopsis; species Nocardiopsis sp. NPDC007018. The sequence goes on along the minus strand of NZ_JBEYHA010000016.1, from coordinate 104,002 downwards.
TCGCACATCCTGCACTCACGCGCGCGGGTCCTCGGCGGCTGTTCCTCGCACAACACGCTGATCAGCTTCCGGCCGTTCGCCGAGGACCTCGACGACTGGGTGGCGGCCGGTGCCGAGGGCTGGGACAACGCCACCGTGCAGTCCTACGCCGACCGCATCAAGTGCAACATCATCCCCATCGCGGAGAAGGACCGGAACGCGATGGTCAAGGACTGGGTGTCCTCCGCCTCCGAGGCGGCCGACGTCCCGGTCATCGAGGACTTCAACGCCCTGACCTCCCACGGTGACGGATTCTCCGGGGGCGCCGGGTTCCTGTCCATCGCCTACGACCCCTACACGGGTTACCGCTCCTCGGCCTCCGTGGCCTACCTGCACCCGATCATGGACGTGCGGACCAACCTCACCGTGCTCCTGGAGACCTGGGTCGGCCGCGTGCTGTTCGACGGCGACCGCGCCACCGGGGTCAGCGCCACCACCAAGGACGGCGAGCGGATCACCGTCCGCGCCCGTCAGGAGGTCATCGTGGCCGCCGGGGCCGTCGACAGCCCCCGCCTGCTCATGCTGTCGGGTGTGGGCGACGCCGAGGAGCTGGCCGCGATCGGCATCGAGAGCAGCCACCACCTGCCCGGCGTGGGCGAGAACCTCCAGGACCACCCCGAGTCGATCATCATGTGGGAGACCACCAGGAGGGTCCCCGAGAACACCGTGATGGACTCCGACGCGGCCCTGTTCGTGCGGCGCGAGGACGGCGACGACCCCCGCCCGGACCTGATGTTCCACATCTACCAGATCCCCTTCGACGACAACACGAAGCGGCTCGGCTACGACTCGCCCGAGGACGGCTACGCGGTCTGCATGACCCCGAACATCCCGCGTTCGCGCTCGCGCGGCAAGCTCTACCTCACCAGCAGCGACCCGGCCGCCCAGCCCGCCCTCGACTTCCGGTACTTCACCGACCCCGACGGGTACGACGAGCGCACCATCGTGGACGGGCTGAAGATCGCCCGCGACGTCGCCGCCACCGAGCCGTTCCGCTCCTGGATCAAGCGCGAGGTCGCCCCCGGCCCGCAGGTCCGGACCGACGAGGAGCTGTCCGAGTACGGGCGCCGCGCCGCGCACACCGTCTACCACCCGGCGGGCACCTGCAAGATGGGCGCCGCCGACGACGACACCGCCGTCGTCGACCCCCGCCTGCGGGTGCGCGGCCTGCGCGGTCTGCGGATCGCCGACGCCTCGGTCTTCCCGACCCTGCCCACCCCCAACCCGATGGTGATGGTGCTCGCCCTGGGCGAGCGCGCCGCCGACCTCATCCGAGAGGATCGGGCCGCCGCCGAGGGGGAGGCCCGATGAGCGCCCCGGCCGCCGAAACGGCCCCCGCGACCGGCCCCACCGACGTCACCTTCTCCGTCCGCAACCTGTGGAAGGTGTTCGGGAAGAACGCCGACTCCATCGTGGGCACCGACCTCGAACGGGCCGACCGCGACCTCATCAAGGAGCGCACCGGCTGCACCGTGGCGGTGCGCGACGTCAGCTTCGACGTCCGCCCCGGTGAGATCTTCGTGGTCATGGGCCTGTCCGGGTCCGGCAAGTCCACCCTGATCCGCTGCCTGACCCGCCTGATCGAACCCACCGCCGGGTCCGTCCTGCTCGACGGCGAGGACATCGAGAACGCCACCGAACAGCGGCTGCGCGAGCTGCGCAGGCACAAGATGGCCATGGTCTTCCAGCACTTCGGGCTCCTGCCCAACCGGAGGATCATCGACAACGTCGCCTACGGGCTGGAGGTGCGCGGGATGCCGCGCGCCGAACGCTACGAGCGGGCCATGGAGATGATCGACATGGTCGGGCTCTCCGGCTACGAGAGGTCCCGCCCCGGCGAACTCTCCGGCGGCATGCAGCAGCGCGTCGGACTGGCCCGCGCCCTGGCCGTCGACCCGCAGGTCCTGCTGTTCGACGAGCCCTTCAGCGCGCTCGACCCGTTGATCCGCCGCGACATGCAGAACGAGGTCGTACGGCTCCAGCGCGAACTGAACAAGACCGCCGTGTTCATCACCCACGACCTCCAGGAGGCGCTCAAGCTGGGCGACCGCATCGCCATCATGCGTGACGGCGAACTCGTCCAGGTGGGCACCCCGGAGGAGGTCGTGGGCCGCCCGGCCAACGCCTACGTCGCCGACTTCACCTCCGACGTCGCCCGCACCACCGTGCTCACCGCCCGGTGGCTGGTCCGCGACGCCTACCCCGACGAGCGCACCGACGGCCCCACCACCGAACCCGGCACCGTCCTGGCCGAGGTCCTGCCCATGCTCGCCGCCAGCACCGCCCCGGTCCGGGTCGTGGAGGGCGACACGCTCCTCGGCTACGTGGGCCGCGACGACGTGCTTCGCGCCATCGCCGAGGACCAGCTGGACGACGCCGACCAGGTGGCGGCGATCGAGGAGGAGACGGTGGAGGAGATCTCCGACGAGGCCACCGACCACGCCTCCCCGAAGCCGACCGGGGACGGTGGGTGACATGGCCGCGGTGACCGAAACCGCCGGGGCCACGGGCACCGGCGCGGGAGGACCGGCAGACCCGGGAGACACCGGAGGCCTCGTACGCAGCACGTGGTTCCAGGCGCTGGTCGCGGTCGCGGTGCTGGTCGCGGGCTACTGGGTGAACCGGGCGCTGGGCCACCCGGCCTGGGCCGGGGCTTTCCCGACCGGGATCGGCGACGCGTTCATGGCGTGGCTCGACGGGGTCTACGCGTGGATCGTCGCCAACCGCAACGACAGCCCGCTGTTCCTCTACTTCTTCAACTACATATCCGTGGGGCTCGGATCGGCCGTGGTGCTGATCAACCAGCTCCTGAACGGGCTCACCTGGCTCGGCGTGACCGTCATCGGCGTCGTCGCCTCCTGGCGGGTCGCCGGGTGGCGGGTGGCGCTGCTGGTCCTGGCCACGTTCGGCGTGTTCGCGCTCACGGGGCTGTGGAACGAGTCGATGACGACCCTGTCGCTCATCATCACCTCGGTGTTCATCGCCCTGCTGTTCGGCATCCCGCTCGGCGTCCTCGCCGGGCGCAGCGCCGGGTTCTACCGGGCCGTCCGCCCGGTGCTGGACTTCATGCAGATCATGCCGGCCTTCGCGTACCTGCTGCCGTTCGTGCTGCTGTTCGGCATCGGTAACGCGTCGGCCGCCGTCGTGACGGCCGTCTACGCCCTCCCGCCGGTCGTGCGCATCACCGCGCTGGGCATCCGCGAGGTGAACAAGGGCGCCGTCGAGGCGACCACCTCGCTGGGCTCCACCCCGTGGCAGATCCTCACCAAGGTGCAGCTTCCGCTGGCCAAGCGCACGATCCTGCTCGGCGTCAACCAGACCATCATGCTGGCCGTGTCGATGGTCGTGATCGCCTCGGTGATCGGCGCGGGCGGTCTCGGCGACGCCATCTACCAGGCCCTGACCAAGATCAACGTCGGCCAGGCGTTCCAGGCGGGCCTGGCGATCGTCATGCTCGCGATCGCGATGGACCGGGTCACCGGCGCCGTCGGCCACGGAGCGCACACGCCCCGGGTTCCGGAGCGGTACCGGATGCCGCTCCTGGGCGGGATGCTCGCCCTGGCGGTCGGCGCGGCCGCCGTGGGCCGCCTCTTCGGCCTGGGCGGCTGGCCGCGCGACCTGTCGGTCCGCGTCGACATCCCGGTCAACGCCGTGGACCGGGCCATCGAGTCGGCGATCGGCCCGGCCGCCGCCGCCCTGGGCTCCTGGACACAGATCTGGGTCCTCGGGCCTCTGAACACCCTGCTCACCGGTTCGCCCTGGTGGTTGGTGGTGCTGGTGGCCGCCGCGCTCGGCCTGATCTTCGCGGGGTGGCGGGTCGCTGTGGTCTCCGCGTTGTCGTTCCTCGCCATCGGCCTGCTCGGGGTGTGGGACAACGCGATGGTCACCCTGTCCCAGGTGCTGGTGGCCACGGTCGTCACCATCGCACTGGGCGTGGTCGTCGGCGTGCTGATGTCGCGCGGTGACGTGTTCGCGGCGCTGCTGCGGCCGGTGCTCGACTTCATGCAGACCCTGCCGCCCTTCGTGTACCTGATCCCCGCGGTGGCACTGCTCGGCCTGGGGCCCGTCCCCGCCCTCGCCGCCGCGGTGATCTTCGCCCTGCCACCCGTGATCAGGCTCGTCAACGACGGTATCCGGGGTGTCCCGGACGGCACGCTGGAGGCCGCGGTGTCGCAGGGGTCCACCAAGTGGCAGCTGCTCACCAAGGTGGAGCTGCCCATGGCGCGGGGCTCCCTGCTGCTGGCGGTCAACCAGGGCATCATCCTGGTGCTCTCGATGGTGGTCATGGGCGCGCTGGTGGGCGCCGGAGCGCTCGGCAACGACGTGGTGCTCGGACTGGCGCAGAACGAGCTCGGGCTGGGTCTGGCCTCGGGTCTGGCGATCGTGTTCCTGGGTCTGTTCCTGGACCGGGTGACGCAGGGAAGGAGGGCACCCCGTGCCTAGGTTGACGACGAGGGGCGCCCTGCTCCGGCTGCTCGCCGCCGGGCTGGCCCTGGTGATGGTGAGCTCCTGCGCGGTGCGCACCGACCAGATCGCCCGCGACCCCAACACCGTGCGCATCGCGGTGAACGGGTGGGTGGGCTACGAGGCCAGCGCCGAGGTGCTGGCGAACATCCTGCGTGAGGAGATGGGCTACGAGGTCCAGCTCGTGCGCGTGGACGAACAGCCCTCCTGGCAGGCGCTCGACCAGGGCGTCATGGACGTCATCGTGGAGAACTGGGGCCACGAGGACCTGTTCGAGCTCTACGGGCCGGACGGTAACGGCACCGCCGTGGACGGCGGCCCCAACGGCAACGAGGGGGTCATCGGCTGGTACGTCCCCGCCTACCTGGCGGAGGAGGTTCCCGAGATCACCACCCTGGAGGGGCTCAAGGCCAACACCGACCTGTTCCGGACCGCCCAGACCGGCGACAGGGGCGAGTTCCTCGCGGGTGCTCCGGGGTTCGTCAGCCAGGACCAGGGCATGATCAACGCCTTCGGCCTGGACCTGGAGATCGTCTACGCCGGTTCGGAGGCCGCGCAGATCACCGAGGTGCGGCGCCGCTACGCCAACGAGGAGCCGGTGCTCTTCTACTTCTACGATCCGCAGTGGTTCCAGGAGGAGGTCGACCTGGTCAAGGTCGACTTCCCCGACTACCACGAGGGCTGTGACGCCAACCTGGACGACGTGCCCTGCGACTACCCGGTCTACGACCTGAACAAGATCTTCCGGGCCGGTTTCGTGGAGGAGGACGACTACGCGTACCGCTTCCTGGACAACTGGAAGTGGACCAACTCCCAGCAGAACGAGGTCGCGCAGATGATCGCCGACCAGGGGATCTCGCCGCCCGAGGCCGCGGAGATCTGGGTCGACGAGAACCGTGACGTCTGGGAGCCGTGGCTCCCGGAGGGTCACGAGAACCGGTAGCGGCGCGGTGTGGTGGGGGCGGGTCCGGAAGGGCCCGCCCCACTGTGTGTCCGGGGTCGCGGTGACTGGCACGTGAGCGGAGGCCGGGGGTGACCCTTCGCGCGAATGGTGCTACCAGGGTGCTACCTTTCGCGTACTCTGGTCGCATGTCCGCTGAGAAGCTGTCCGTTTCCCTGGAGACCGAGACCCTGGAGCGCGCCCGGCGCGCGGCCGCCCGGGAGGGGGTGCCGCTCTCCAGATGGCTGAACAGGGCCGCGCGCAGAGCAGCGGACCTGGAGGAGGGGTCGATAGCCCTCGAAGAGCACTTCGCCGAACACGGGGAACCTACGGCCGAGGCCGAGGCTGAGGCTGAGCGGGTCACCGAACGGACCGGTGTCGGTCGCCCGATCCCCATGGACAGGGCACGGGCGAACCAGGCCGCGTTGGCCCGCCTCGACCACCTCGACGAAGCGAGTGACCAGTGAAGGTACTGCGGCCCCAGGGGTTCGTCCTGGACGCGGGCGCGCTCCGTGAGGCCGAGGCCAACCCCCGAGGGGTGGTGTGGTCCCTGTGCCGCAGGGAGAACCAGGCTGGCCGCCAACCCCTGCTCCCGTCCGCCGTGCTGGCCCAGATCTGGCGTGGAGGAGCCCGTCAGGCCGCGATCGCCCGCGTGGTCAAGGTGACCGAGACCGTCGAACTCGACGAGCGCATGGCACGCAGGATCGGCAAGCTCCTGGGCATGTCCGGGACCACCGACGTCGTGGACGCCATGGTGGCCCTCGTGGCGATGGAAGCGGGTGCCGCGGTGGTCACGTCGGACCCGGTGGACCTCGCGAAGCTGGTGGATTCCGTCCAGGGGGACGTGCCCTTGGTGACGGTCTGAGTAGGGGGGTCCGGAAGGGCCCGCCCCCACCGTGTGTCGGGGGTCGCGGGTCGACCCCCGGCCAACGACGTCAGCCGCGGACACCGTCGACGCCGGGACCGGCCCCGAAGGTCTCACCGCTCGGCGCGGTCGCTCACCGGACGGGGCGCTCGTAGTGGAGGCGGCGGCTCACCCAGTAGACGTTCACGCACGTCGCGACGAACCCGACCCCCAGGACGACCACCAGCCAGGCCAGGTGGGTTATCACGATGGCCGCGATCGTTCCCAACAGCATGACCACGGCGCCGAACACCGCCAGGACCAGGCGGAACCCCAGTGCGCTCGCCGGGCGGTCGTGGGTGCCCAGCGCCCCCTTCAACCTGCCGCGTCTGGCACGTTCCATGTCGTAGACACCTCCCTGTGAACAGTCCTACCCCGCCCCCCGGCGTCCTACGGTCCGGGGTACGCGAAAGGCGGTTCGCCAGTGGTCAAGTCTCCCGACACCCCAACGCCCTCGAGGTCGAGACGGTCAGAGGTCGAGACGGTCAGAGGTCGCGGTGGGCCTCGCGGCGGTGCGCCACGCTCAACACGAGCACGAGCAGCTCACCGTCACGGATCGCGTACACGATCCGGTAGTCACCCACTCGGACCCGCCAGGAATCACTCCCGCCCTTGGGCGGGATGCTCCCGGCCGGGCGAGGATCGGCCGCCAGCTCGTGAATCTTGCGGGCGATTCACAACCGCACCGGCTTGTCGAGCTTGCCGAGCCGCTTGTCGCCTGTTCAGAGAAGGAAACGGTGTAGAACTCGCTCACTGGCCCAGCTCGTCCGCGCTCAGACCGATCCGGCGCATGACCTCGTCGAAGGGCACGGTCGTGGACCGCCCGGCATCGATGTCGGCCAGACGTTCGGCGGCGATGGGAGCGTCGCGTTCGTCCAACAGCTCCTCGTAGTGCTCGACCATGTCGGCCGGGACGATCGCTGCGGCTCGCTGGTGGCGACGGCCACGGGTGACGAAGGTGACCTCCCCGCCGTAGACAGCGCGGTTGACCCGATCGGAGAAGTGATTGCGGGCCTCGGTCACGGACAGCTCGTGCGCATCGCTGGTATCAGTACCCATGGCTCCCATCGTGCCCATTTGAACGCCAACATGGCGTAGTTGGTGTTCTTGGCGCGAATGCTCAATCCAGTGCGGCGGCCCAGGGGCCGACACCCACACGCCCGTGCATCCCTCACGAGGCCAGGACAACGCTGGTGTGTCAGTGACGCACCCGCTACCGTCACCCCACTCCGAACGCGTACACGAGCGCCCGCTGGCCCGTGTATGTCCTGCTTTGTTGAGCTGGGTCCATCCCCGCGTGCGCGGGGAGCAGCCTCTGGCACGAAACCCAGCCGGAGGACGTGGAGGGTCCATCCCCGCGTGCGCGGGGAGCAGCCTCTGGCACGAAACCCAGCCGGAGGACGTGGAGGGTCCATCCCCGCGTGCGCGGGGAGCAGGATTGCCGCTCGCGGGTCCGGGGGCGGGATCATCACCGGGCTCATCGACTGGAGGTCCATCCCCGCGTGCGCGGGGAGCAGCTGATCTGCCACGAGTGCGGCCAGGAGTGGCAGGGTCCATCCCCGCGTGCGCGGGGAGTAGACTCTTCGACCTGGTAACTTACCAGCGGCAAGTGGCCGTTTTTCCAACTTCTCGGAATACGGACACTGGAAACATACGGACAGCAATCTCCATAGGGCTCAGCGTTTCCCGAATCTGCGTCGGTTGGATGTCTTGCTTCGGACGGACCGGGACTCCTTGGGACCGTACATCAGGACCGACCTTCCCAGCGTGCCGATTTCACCACTGGTCAGCGTTCGGCCGCCCCACCGACAGCTGGTCGCGGACCTCAACTGCGACGACGGACGCTACACACAGCGCATGGACCCGTCCCAGAACGTGCGTGGGGCCCGGCGCATACCGGGCCCCGCTTGTGGTTGTCGGGTTAGATCGGGATGCCGATGTCGGGGGCCAGGCTCGCTCCGAGGGTTTCCATGGCGGTCTGTCCGAGGAGGAGAACGGCTCCGAGCGCGGTGGCGGGCCAACCCCACCAGCGGCGGGGTGCCCGGTGGCGGCCCCGGGTGCGTGCGGCGGGCTGTGGTTCTGTCTCGGGTTCAGCCCGAGCGTGAGCGGCGGCCTGTCGGGCTTCGCGGGCCTTCTGTTCGCGGTGTTGACGGGCGACCTTGACCCAGTGCGGCACCGGGCCATGTTGGAGCATGTAGGCCACTCGGGGGTTGCCGTGCATCTGGCGCAGCAGGCGTTCCTGGCGTTCCTCGTGGGTCTCCTCCCAGGGCATCTCCGATCGAGGCGCCTCTGCTCGGGGTGCCTGTGTCTGGGGTTCCTTCGGCGGAATCGGGAGGGCCCGGAGCGGACGCCCGGCCGGTCGGGTGAAGCGGTGGCCTCGCGGTGCGGTCAGAACCGACCGCACCTGAGCGCTGACCTGCTCCGTCATCGGGTGCCCCCAGCGGTGGCCAAGGTCGGGAGGGTGAACTCGGCCCAGATGACGGTGCCCAGCCCTTCGCAGAAGGGGAAGTCGAGCACCGGCCGGAACCCCCACCGGGTGGCGAGGTGGCCGACCATGAGCAGGCCACGGCCGCGTTCGGCCTGCTCCCAGTCCTTGCGGGTGCGCCTGCGCGGAACCCTCGGGAGGGAGTCGACGATGGTGTCCGTCCTGGTGCCGTCGTCGATGATGGACACCCTCACCAGGCCCGGGACCGGTGCTTCCAGCGTCCGGACCACCCTGCCTTCGGGGTCTTGGCCGGAGCGGGAGTGCTCGCAGGCGTTGGCGAACATCTCGCTGGCGCACAGCACCATCTCCTCCCGCACCTCGCCCGGAATCCCAGTCATGCGGTTGAGGTCAGTGTCCAGGTCGGTGCGGACCCGGCTGGTGTGGGAGAGCTTCCCGGGATAGACCCGGCACTCCCACCGCAACGCGGGCTCGGGCGGGGCGACCGTGTGGTTAAGGGCGCGGGTGTGCGGCACAATGGCCATGTCGGCAATCTCTTCTCTTCAACGGGGTTGGTGTTGTCGGCCTGCTCTGGGGGTGTTTGCGCACCCGCCAGAGCTTTTTCGTGAACGCCTTGGTCAGGCTTCAGGCGGCGGTCGGGGGTTCCGGGGCGTCGTTGTGGTCCGCGCGGTGGCGGTGGGAGAGCAGCCGGGACCCCGGGACCGGCCTGTTGCCGGGAATCCGGGTGGGTGCGGGATAGTCGTGCACAGCCTGGTCAATGAGCGCCATGGCCCGTTCGGCGTCGCCTTCGTCTCCGGCGATTCGCAACGCCTCCAGCACGAGAGGCATGCGGTTGCGCAGGGTGTGGTTGTGCCACACGTCCACCTGCGCGGGAGTCAAGTGTGCGGGTGCGGTGAGGGCGTCTCCTGCGCAGGAGAGCAGGTCCCTGGTGTCGATGTCCAACATCAGCACTCCACCTCGTTCTTGAGGAAGTTCTCGGTGTTCCCGGCGCTTCCGGAGCCCTCGGGGTCCTTGAGGTCGTCGATGTCGATGTGACTCCACGGGTTCGTGGTCAGGTCGTAGGCCAGGAAGAACCACACCTGCCGGAACTTCGGGTCCCCGTTGTCACCCCACCGGTCCGCAAGAGCATCGATCAGCGCCAACCCCCGACCCGTCGCAGTGCCCGCCTCGATCTCCTCAAACGTGGCGGCGGTGAAGTTGCCCTTCTCCTGAGGCAGACGGCTGCCCTGGTCACGGCAGATCAACGTCATCCCCTTAGCACCCCGATCCACCGTCAACGTGTACGTACTGCCCCGCTCGCTCGACCGTGAGTGGGCGATCGCGTTGTTCGCCAACTCGCTGCCCAGGAGGGTGAACAGGAACTGGAACTCCTCACACCGCTCCGCTGCGCTGGTGTCCAGGAACGCCCGGACCAGAGGCATCAGGCCGGGGAGTCCGGCGAAGGAGTACTGGCGCTTGCGGTAGGGGGGTCCGACGGTGCGGGAGAAGTAGTGCGAGTGAAAGGGCTTGATGAAACTCGCCACCGGAGCCACCACCTCACGGCGAGCCAACTCGGGCGAGAACGGCGGAGCGGGCCTCACGAGGTCACCTCCAGGCGTCGCAACCCGGCCAGGACGGCCAAGAGCACGTCGAGGTCGGGGCGGTCTGCGGGGTGGCGCGGAGCCGGTACGGGGCCGACCGCGACCCACTCCACACCGGCGTGCATCACGGAGTAGACGGGGCGGGCGTCGAGGGTGGGACCGAGGTAGTGCACGGGCCGGTGGTGCCGGGCCGCCAGATCCCGGAGCGCGGAGAGGCTTGGGGCTTCCCTGATGTCGCAGACCCTCACGCCGCCGCCCCCCGGGCCCGCGCGGCCGCCCCCGTGGGGCGGCGCCTCGGCAGAGGCGGAGGCGACTCGCTGGAACTCGGGGCCCGCCCCCGCGAGGCCCCGAGTTCCAGCAGGACGCCGCATCCCCGGGACTGGTCGACGCGCGCAACCGCCGCGCGTCGCTGGCGAGCGCAGTTGAGTTCGTCGAGCACGTAGTGCCGGGCCACAGCAACCGGGCCGAGGTCGGGCCCGTGCGCCGGAGCGCTCAGCGCGGGGAGCGCGGGGCGGAGCTGGCGGCGGTATGGGGCCGGGGCCGCGTAGGGCCGCGCCCGGTGAGCGCGACGCCTCCCAGCCAGCTCGAACAGCACCAATGGGGATGATTCCAGCGCAGAGTGCAACATAAGGGATGCCCTTAATCTGTCGATAAGAATCGAACAACTCAGGTGAAGTCCATGATGCCTGGGTCGACCCGCCCACTCAAGAGAAAATTAGGGATTCCCTGAAAAATATCGGTCTAGGATGGCCGCATGCGTTCCCCTACGTACAGCCCCACAGTCAGGCGCCGCCGACTAGGAATGCAGCTCAGACGCATGCGGGAGGCGTCCGGGCTTACCGTGGCCGAGGCGTCCGACCAGTCGAAGATCCCCCGGACGACCCTCGGGAAGATCGAGACGGCTGAGACTCAGAAGGTCCAAGCTGGCCACCTGGCCCGCCTGGTCGATCTCTACAAGGTCCCCCACGACGAAGCGGAGGCGCTGCGCCAGCTCGCCCGCGACGCGGGTGAAAAAGGCTGGTGGTGGCGGTATAGGGATATTTTCGGTCACGGCGCGCTACCTGATTTCGAGGCGGAAGCGTCGGTGATCCGCACCTACGAGTCACTGACCATCCCTGGGCTACTCCAGACACCGCAGTACACGGAAGCGATCTTTCGAGGCGGCCCCTTGACCACGGTGGAGAACATCGACCGGCAAGTCGAGGCCAGGATGAGGCGACGGGAGATCCTGCATCGCCACGACGACCCGCCGACTCTGTGGGCTGTGATCGACGAAGCTGCCCTTCGTCGCCCCATCGGAGGGTGGGAGGTGATGGCGGATCAGCTTGACTACCTGGCTCGGATCGGCCAGAACGCCAACATTCACATTCAGACGATCCCGTACACAGCAGGGGCGTACAGCGGGATCGGGGCGCCGTTCACGGTTTTGGAGTTCCCGGAACCACTCGACCCCACCATTGTGTATACGGACTCGATGAGCGGCGGGCAGTTCGAGGAGGACCCCCAGGACGTCGAGCGGTACACGGCGACCTTCGCGCACATCCAGGGGGCGGCTGCAAGTACCGTCGAGAGCGCGACGGTCATCGAGCGCATCAGAGAAGAAAGCACCACATCAAATGAACTTCACACCTGAGTTCCGCAAGTCCAGCTACAGCAACCAGTCGCAGAACTGCGTGGAGGTCGCCGACCTACCCGGTGAGCACCTGGTCCGTGACACCCAGAACCGGGATCTCGGCACGTTGGGGTTCGCCGGGCCCGAGTGGTCCGCTGTCCTCGGCGCCATCCGCGCCGACCAGTAGACCTCTGGGAAGCAAACAGGCCCTCCGCTCTGACCGGGGGGCCTGTGGCACCTGAACGCTCTGTTACAGAGCGTCCTCCGGCGTACGAGCACAGCGCTCCTCGCGAAGCGTCACCTTCGGCTCCTGGGGACGTTTTCCTCTAAGCACTGGTCCCGTTTTCGGGAAGGACTCTGTATGCGTCAGCCTGTGCCCCCACCCCCTGCGGAGGTCCCACCCATGCATCCCCACACCACCGAACTCACCTTCCGCAAGTCCAGCTACAGCAGTGCGTCCCAGAACTGCGTGGAGGTCGCCGACCTCCCCAACGGTGCCGCCGCCGTTCGTGACACCCAGAACCGGGACCTCGGCGCGCTGGGGTTCGCCGGTCCGGAGTGGGCCGCCGCCCTCGGCGCCATCCGCGCCGACCAGTAAGACTCAAGGACGTGGTGGGCGCCTGTCGCACCTGAGTGCTCGCAGTGGAACATCCGGTGCGAGTCCACCCCGAACTGACTGCGCTTCGTTACACACGACCATGGAGGGACACCGCAGTGCTGGAACGGAACGGGCCAGCGGAGGGACGCCCCCTGGTGGACACGGTCGCCGGATCGATCATGGCCAACCTCAAGGAGCTACGACCGGGTTCGGCCGCTGGTAGCTAGGTACGCGTTCTGTTCGCCTTCGATCCCTGGCGGTCGGCGATCCTCCTCGTGGCCGGTGACAAGTCCGGACACTGGAGAAGGTGGTATCGCGTGGCTGTTCCCGAGGCGGAGCGCCTCTACGGGAAGTATCTGAAGGAACGTGAGGGGAGGCCGACTGATGGGTGACTATCTGAGCTGGCGGGACAGCGGGCACCTGGAACGGGCGGTGGCCGGGGCGGGCGGGGACGAGGCCTTCGAGGAGGGTGTGGCCCGCCTGCGGGACCGGGCGCAGGCCTGGCGCCTGGTGGAGATGCGCAAGCACCGGGGGATGAGCCAGTCCCAGGTGGCCGAACGGATGGGGGTGTCGGTCGCCAGGGTCTCGCAGATCGAGTCCGGCGACGTCTCCACGCGCGACGTCCTCGACCGCTACGTCTCGGCTCTCGGCGGAACGCTGATGATCATCGCGGACTTCGGGGACGAGCAGCTCAAGGTCGGCTGAGCCGTGGTCCGGTCGCCCGGAGAACGCGAAGGTGGACGCCCACGGGAGCTCCGTCGGGCGTTCCCGCCTCCGACCGGCCACAGCGGTGCCCCGCACGAGAATGGGCAGAGGCTGGTGTGCGGAGCCCCCGGAAACGAAAGGAGGCGCCCCCGGCGGGGCGCCTCCTCACACGCGTCGTCGACTACACGCCGTCCATCAGGGCGGGCAGCGTCCGCTCGTAGGTGGACCGCAGCTCGTCCAGGCCGATCTCCAGCACGCCGCCCGGGTGGCTCACCGACAGGCTGTCGCCGCCGACCGTGCCGATCTGGGCGACGGGCACGCCGTGCTGGTCGGCCAGGGCCACGAAGGCCTCCTCCTGGCCGGGCCGCACCGCGACGATCGCGCGGGCGGCGGACTCGCTGAACAGCGACGTGAAGGCGTCGCCGTCCACCTCCACCCGCAGGCCCCGGCGCCCGCGCAGGGCCGCCTCGGCCAGGGCGACGGCCAGGCCGCCGTCCGACAGGTCGTGCGCCGCCACGGCGAGGCCCCGCTCGGCGGAGGAGGCCAGCACCTCGGCGAGGGAGGCCTCGGCGGGCAGGTCGACCTGGGGCGGCAGTCCGCCCAGGTGCCCGTGGACGGTGTCGGCCCAGGCGGAGCCGCCGAACTCGGCGCGGGTCTCGCCCAGCAGGAACACGCGGGAGCCGTCGGTGTCGAAGCCCGAGCGCAGGCGGGTGTTGACGTCGTCGATCACGCCGAGCACACCGATCACCGGGGTCGGGTTGATCGCGACGTCGCCGGTCTGGTTGTAGAAGCTGACGTTGCCGCCGGTCACCGGGGTGCCGAGCTGTTGGCAGGCGTCGGCCAGCCCGCGGGTGGTCTCCGCGAACTGCCACATGACCCCGGAGTCCTCCGGCGAACCGAAGTTGAGGCAGTTGGTGACGGCGAGCGGCCGCGCGCCGGTGGCCGCGACGTTGCGGAACGCCTCGGCGTACGCCAGCTGGGTACCCGTGTACGGGTCCAGGCGGGTGAACCGGCCGTTGCCGTCGGTGGCCAGCGCCACACCCCGGTCGGAGTCGTCGGCGATCCGGATCATGCCGGAGTCGTGCGGGGTGGACACGACCGTGTCGCCGCGCACGTAGCTGTCGTACTGCTGGGTGACCCAGGTGGGGTCGCACACGCCGGGGGCGCCCAGGACCCTCAGGAGCTGCTCGCGCAGTTCGGCGTCGCCCTCGGGGCGGGGCAGCTTCGCGGCGTCGTCGGCCTGGAGGGCGTCCTGGCTGTCGGGGCGGGCGTAGGGGCGCTGGTAGACCGGGCCCTCGTCGGAGGCGGTCCGGGGCGGCATGTCCACCACGGTCTCGCCGTGCCAGGTCATCACCAGGCGTCCGCCGCGCTCGGCCTCCTCGGCAGTGACGTCGGTGACCTCGCCGATCTCGGTGGCGACGATGCCCCACTTGTCGCAGACCGCGAGGAAGTCGTCCATCTTGGCGGGCTCGACGATCGCCATCATGCGCTCCTGCGACTCACTCATGAGGATCTCCTCGGGAGTGAGCCGGTGGTCGCGCAGCGGGACCCGGTCCAGCTGGATGTTCATGCCGCCGGTGCCGCCCGCGGCCAGCTCGGTGGTGGCGCAGGAGACGCCCGCCGCGCCGAGGTCCTGGATGCCCACCACCATGTCCTGGGCGTACAGCTCCAGGCTGCACTCGATGAGCAGCTTTTCCATGAACGGGTCGCCGACCTGCACGCTGGGCCGCTTGGCGTGCGACTCGTCGTCGAAGGTGGCGCTGGCCAGCACCGAGGCGCCGCCGATCCCGTCGGGGCCGGTGGTGGAACCGAACAGGACCACCTTGTTGCCGGGGCCGGGGGCCTGAGCCAGCTTGATGTCCTCGTGCTTCATCACACCCACGCACAGGGCGTTGACCAGCGGGTTGCCGATGTACCCGGCGCCGAAGCCGATCTCGCCGCCGATGTTGGGCAGACCCAGGCAGTTGCCGTAGAACGAGATGCCCGAGACCACTCCGGGCAGCACGCGCTTGGTGTCGTCGGCGTCGGCGGGGCCGAAGCGCAGCGCGTCCATCACGGCGACCGGACGGGCGCCCATGGTGAGGATGTCGCGGACGATGCCGCCCACACCCGTGGCCGCCCCCTGGTGCGGCTCGACGTAGGAGGGGTGGTTGTGCGACTCGATCTTGAACGTGACCGCCCGTCCGTCGCCGACGTCCACCACACCCGCGTTCTCGCCCATGCCGACCAGCAGAGCGTCGTTCTCGGGGGCCTTCTCCCCGAACTGCCGCAGGTGCACCTTGGACGACTTGTAGGAGCAGTGCTCGCTCCACATCACCGAGTAGATGGCCAGCTCGGCGGAGGTGGGTCGGCGGCCCAGGATCTCGCGGACCCGCTCGTACTCGTCCTTGGCCATGCCCAGTTCGGCGTACGGCTGGGGTGTGTCCGGGCTGTCGGTCGCCGTGGCGACGGTGTCGAGGCCGGGTGCTTCAGACATGCGGTGGTTCCGTTCGGGTGTCGCGGATTGCGCGGAGAGGGTGGAGGCCGAGCCTTGGCTGTGTCCGCCGCCCGGCACCGGGTCAGTCTGCGGACGGGCTCGCGTTGCCGAGCATGAGCACCGGCACGGCGTCGGAGTCGTCGGCGGTGGAGTCGGCCACCAGGGTCGTCTCGTCGGTGAGGACGGTGTCCACGAGCGGGACGTCGTCGGAGGACTCGGTCCCCGGCGGGAGCACCGGGTTCCAGCCGTGGTCGGTCAGGTGCTCGTACACGGCCCGGACGGCCTCCCGGGGGTCTCCGTCGAGCTCCTCGCCGTCCTCACCGCCGATCGTGACGAGGCGGAAGCACTGCCCCTGGGCGCACTGCGCCTCGTCCTCGTCGACGTAGGTGAACCCGGGGGGCGGACTGCCGAGCGCGTCGACGTCCGGAGGGGGCTGGGCGCCCTGCTGCCCGGGGCCGGGCTGCCCCTGCGCCCCCTGGCCGTTACCGGGGGAGACGACGGGGGGCGAGTTGAACGACTGGAAGAGGCCGATGGCCCCGGAGACCACGAGGCCGACCACGACCAGGCCCACCAGTACGTACAGCAGCTTCCGCGAGCGCAGCAGCGCCATCATCGCGAGGATGTCCCCCTGTCGGGTGCGTCGGTTCGGTGCGGGTCAGGCCCGGGCCGGAGCGGCCAGGTGACCGAGGATGGAGGTGAAGAAGCCCAGTCCCTCGGTGGAGGGTCCGGTGAGCGCCTCCACGGCGTGCTCGGGGTGCGGCATCAGCCCGACCACGTTGCCGTGCTCGTTGGTGACGCCCGCGATGTCGCGCCGCGAGCCGTTGGGGTTGTCCCCGACGTAGCGGGCGATGACCCGGCCCTCGGACTCCAGCTGGTCGAGGGTCTCCTCGTCGGCGACGTAACTGCCCTCGCCGCTCTTGAGGACGACCAGGATTTCCTGGCCCTCGTCGTAGCCGTTGGTCCACGCGGTCCGGGTGTTCTCCATCCGCAGGACCTGGTCGCGGTTGACGAACCGCAGCGAGGAGTTGCGGGTGAGGGCACCGGGGAGCAGGTGGCTCTCGCACAGGATCTGGAAGCCGTTGCAGATGCCCAGGACCGGCAGTGCGCCCGAACGCGCGGCCGGGACCAGTTCGGACATCAGCGGGGCGAACCGGGCGATGGCGCCGCAGCGGAGGTAGTCCCCGTAGGAGAAGCCGCCGGGCAGGACCACCGCGTCGACCCCCTTGAGGTCGCTGTCCGCGTGCCAGAGCGCGACGGGTTCGGCACCCGCCAGGGAGACCGCGCGAGCGGCGTCCTTGTCGTCAAGGGAGCCTGGGAAGGTGACGACGCCCACACGGGCTGTCATGAGCACACTCCGAGTTGGTTGTTCGACGGGGAGGAGTCGGCGGACGGCCCGTCGCCGGGACCGGAAGGCAGCCTGGCGACGCGAGCGCGGAGGATTCCACGGAAAGCGCGCCCTACTCCCGCAGCGTACCCGCTCACCTGTGCTCGGGTACGACCCTCACCCCCTTCGAGGGGGTGGCGACTGTGTGATCCTCCCAAGGAAGGCCCGTACGGGAGGGGTGCGGGTGTGCGACTCGACAGGTCGCGAGGCGTACGTCACTGGCGACCTGCGGCACGGAGGCGGGGCGGTCCGCGCTCCGGCGGCCGTGCCCTACAGCAGCACGAACCGCGGCGAGGAGCTTCCCCGCTCCGCGTCCGTCCGGTGGGCCGGGTCGCAGGTGGTCACCCGTTTACGCAGCGTCACGGTGGTGTGGGGTTCGATGTCCAGCCCCACCTCGTCCATGAGGTACCGCATCAGTGAGATGCCCCTGCCCGATTCCGACGTCAGACCCGGGAGGGGCGTGTGTTCCGAGGTGAACCTGCGCACGAGCGCCTCGGTGTCGGGCGCCCGCCCCGTCTGTGAGACGCGCAGCTCGCACCAGTGCGAGGCGAGGTCGACCCCCACCTCGTAGTCGGGGGAGGTCTCCCCGTGTTCGACGGCGTTGGAACAGGCCTCGGAGGCGGCCAGGAGCAGGTCGTCGACGCACTCGGCGCACAGGCCCGATCGGCGGAGCAGCGCGCCGAGGACGTCGCGTACGACGGCGACCGTGTACGCCTGCCTGGGGAGGGAGATCGAGAAAGCGGTGTCCATCCGTGCACCTCTCGTGCTCCGTGTCGGTGATCGGCTCGGCACGTCAGGAACCCTTCCCGGAGCCGCTCCGGGTAAAACGAACGGCCGCGCCCCCAAGGGGACGCGACCGAACATTCAGGACACTTCCGACACTCATGGAACCCAGGGAGCGGTGGGTACCGACCGATTTCGGCCCGGGTGACGTTCCCGCAGGTGAACGCGGGTGACCCATGGGTGTCTCGGGCGGTCCGGTGCTCCCCGGTGGTGCCGGTGGGTGCGGTCACCCGGGTGATCCGGTGGCCCGCGGTGACGCTGGGGCCGCTTCCGGCCAGCCCGGTGTGAGCACGACCCGACGGGCGCGAGCACGACCCGGCGCCGGTTCCGGGGGTCGGGATCAGGCGGGACGGACCTCGAAGTCCTCGATCACGGTGTTGGCGAGCAGGGTCTCGGCCAGGCGCCGGACGTCGGCGAGCTTGGCCTCGTCCACCTCGCCCTCGACCTCGACCTCGAAGCGCTTGCCCTGGCGGACCTGTCCGATCCCCTCGAATCCGAGGCGGGGGCAGGCACCGGCGATGGCCTGGCCCTGCGGGTCCAGGATCTCGGGCTTGAGCATGACGTCAACCACGACGCGGGCCACAGGTCCTCCACAGGAAAAATGGGTATGCCACTGGTCCGCCGTTCTGTCGGGCGCCTCGTTCGGACGCGCCTGGCGGGCGTCGCCAGCGTATGACACCCGGAGGCGGGCGCGCGTCCTGGCCAGGTGCCACGCGGGGCCTTTGCCCCGCCCTTGCCGGGGCGGGGGACGGATTGGAGGCTCCCGTGACCCGTATCACCACAATTGATGTCATCATTGGGAGCGTGTGGCGGCGTCTTACAGGGTGGAAGTGATCGTTCGGTCGTCCCGAGGGGGAATCTTGACGACTCTCGAAAAGGATCAGATCTCCACGACCGGTGGGGCCCGTGACGAGGCGCAGACACTGGACTTCGCCACCGAGGTGACACCGTTCGCCGACCAGCTGTACCCGACGGCCCTGCGGATGACCCGCAATCCGGCCGACGCCGAGGACCTGGTCCAGGAGACCTTCGCCAAGGCCTTCGCGAATTTTCACCAGTTCCGTGCCGGAACCAATCTGCGAGCCTGGCTTTACCGCATCCTGACCAACACCTTTATCAACAGCTATCGCAAGAAGCAGCGGGAACCGCGCCAGGAGACCACGGACGAGATCAAGGACTGGCAGCTGGCCGCGGCCGAGGCGCACACCTCGTCCGGAATGCGCTCGGCCGAGACCGAGGTCCTGGACCACCTGCCCGACTCCGACATCAAGCAGGCCCTGGCCCGCCTTCCGGAGGAGTTCCAGGAGGTCATCTACCTCGTGGACATCGAGGGCTACGCCTACAAGGAGGTCGCCGCACGCATGGGCACGCCTTTGGGCACCGTGATGTCCCGGCTGCACCGGGCGCGCCGCCAGCTCCGCGAGATGCTCGCCGACTACGGCCGTGAGCGCGGAATGCGCGTACCCGCTCCCGCCGCGTCCGAGTAACCGGCCGGAGCCCGCGACCGACCGGCCGCGACCGTGGCCGGAACCGGTGCGCCGAAACGCCCCGCGCCGGAGCCCGGAGCGCGCTCCGCGACATCGGAGACGGCTCTGGAAAAGGGTGCGGATAGGCTCCCGGAGAAGCGACGGTACGCTCCCGGAGAACAACCGCGAACGCACCGGAAAACCGCGTGGAATGGCACCGAAGCGCCGTGCCCCAACGGCCCGTGGCGCGAGGGAATGGACGGGCCCGCGCGGCCCGCGGCCCGAGTTCGGCCCACGCGCGCCGACGCCACGGAAAACGCGCCGGAAACCCCCTGGGGAGGCGCCGGCGCATTCTCCGTCTTCGCGAACGGACGGGACTTTCTCGGACTCAGGAATCGTGGTCCGGCAGACGCCCGCCGCGGCCGTCCGCGCTCCCCGACGGAGCCGGTCCGCCCGGTCCCCAGGCGCCCGAGCCCGGCGCCCCGCCTCCCGCGCCCGCTGCCTGAACGCCGTCCCCCGGCGTACCGTGGCCCGCCTCCGCACCTGCTTTCGCACCCGAGGTCGACCCGCCGTACTCCGCCGGTGTGAGCGCGGGCCCGGTCCCCCGGGTGCGGAACCACACCACCGCCGTGATGGCGACGAGCAGCACGCACGGCACCAGCATGGCGACCGATCCGGCGCCCGCCGACCGGTCGAAGCCCTCCGCGAAGTCGCTGCGCAGGACGACGCTGAGCAGGAAGGCGATCGTGTTGTTCACCGCGTGGATGACCACCGCGACCTCCAGGCCGCCCGTGCGCCAGGTGATCAGGCTCAGGGTGACGCCCATCGTGAAGTAGTAGACGTTGAGCCACGGGTCGAGCGCCAGGTGCGCCGTCATGAACAGCAGGCTCGACACGACCGCGCCCAGCACCAGCGCGGTGCGCGGCCCCCGGCCCCAGCTCGCGGCCACTCGGAACGCCAGACCCCGGAACCCGTACTCCTCGCCCGCCGACTGGAGCGGCGCCAGCAGCACCGTGAGGGCGAAGATCGCGACGAGGTCCCGGAACGGCCAGTCCGCCTCCGGCATCGGGGCGAGCGCGGTGAACACGGCCATGTAGACCGTCCAGATCGGCAGGATCACCAGGAGCGCGCGGCCGAAGACCTCCATGCGGAAGGCCGACAGCACGGAGTGCAGTGAGGCGCCGCGCACCCCGTACAGCCACCGCTGGATGAGCATGCTCCACGGCAGGAGCAGGACGAGGCCGCCCAGGGTGCTGGCGTGCAGCACGGGCGTGTACTCGTCGCCGCCGAGCATGATGGTGTCGCGGCCCAGCATGAGGTCGACGAACAGCCCGACGAACGCGAAACCGAAGGTGAAGACCAGCATCCCGCCCATGAGGAGCGCGAGCGCGGCGATCCCGCGCCACACCTGCCGCCGGTCCGTGGCGAGCACCTGGTGGTACTCGCGTCCCGGGGGAACCGGGCGCGGACCGCGTCGGCGCGGTGCGGGGGCGCCCGGAGGCGGGGCCGTCCCGTGGGGGACCGCCCCCGGGGACGCGGCGGTGAACGGGCCGGGGGCGGAGGGGGCCGGATGTGCGTGGGCGGGGTGCGCTGGTGCGTGGTCGTCGTCGCGGTGCATGGTTCGAATCTAGGTCCGGCGGACGTCCGCGCGGCAGTCGCGCGCATCACGCGTTTTCACTGCGAAACACATAGTCCGCCGTATGACAGGTGTCATCGGGGGGCGGGCGTCCGGTCCGGTGTTCCCCCGGCGTGACGAGTGCCCCGGAGCCGCCTTGGGGTGCGCGGGGGAGGGCCCGCCCGCTCTGGTCGGGCCCTCAGTCACGAGAAGTGTCACCCGGTGGCGGACCGCGATGAGGTTTCCCCCGGCGGGATGGCGGTCGTCCTGATCCGGTTGAGAATCTCCTCGATCGCGTCGACTCCGGCGTCACCGAACACCGCTTCGGGGCCGGTCGGCGAGATACTCGTGAACGGTGGTTCGTAGAGGTCTCCGACGTTCAGGAAACCGTTCTTGGCGACATAGTCGATGATGAGGTCCAGGAGGCGCAGTTCCGTTGAGGTGAACGTGCGCCCGGCCTGGAACTTGTCGAAGGCGGCTGCGGCCGCGTCGCGCTCCAGCCCGGTGAGGGAGCGAAGGAATAGGCCGAGGCCACCGTGCTCCTCCTCAGCTCGCTCAATGTCCCCCTCGGTTCCGTAACCGTGGCCCAGGAACACTTGGATGAAGTGGTCGATGTCGGCGCTGGTGAGTTGTTTGTTGCGCAGGAGCTTTTGCACGGACAGGTCGTCGCCGTGGCTGTGCACGTAGGTGCGGACCTTGAGCTCGAACCGGGTCCAGCCGCCGCCGATGTCCAGGCCCTGGAGCTCGGTCTCGGTGAGCTCCCCAAGCTCGTCCTCGAAATCGGAGTAGACGATCCCGCGTCGTGTCTTCGGGATGAGGCGCACCAAGCCGCGCACACGTCGCCGCATGGACTCCAGCATTGGCAGGGTGACGTCCTCCCACCAGGCGTCGGTGGTCAGATCGGCGAGGAGTTCACGGTGCTTGGCCACCACGGGGTTGTTGATCGTCGTGGGATCGAGCAAAGCCTCGGCGATGTCCCGGACCTGATTGCGTAGCTTGTCGAAGTTGGGATCTGCTTCGAGAACACCCAGTTGCAGACGTAGCGCGAGCAGATCGAAACGCTTGGCCTCCTGGCTGTTCTCGTTCTCCTTGAACTCGGTTGGCAGTGGGGCGAGCGTCTCGATGAGTTCGTCACGCCTGTCGACGGTGATCGGCTGCCACGCCGTCGGGTCTTGGTAGGCCTCCACCCGTTCCAGTTGACGTCGGACCTCGACGTTGCGGTGGTTCATGCCCGCCACCTCCGATTGGAGGCGTTCTGCCAAGGAGTGGCGCAGGGACGCTTCGTCGGCGGGTTCCTCTGAAACGGAGCCGGCGGCAGCGGGAGCGGTTCGCCCGGTCCCAGGAGCTTCCAGTCCACTGCGATCCAGTCCGTGCAGCAGCTCCACACGCTTGCGGAAGAGCCTCTCCCGCAGTGAGGGCTGGGTTCGCGCCTCGGCGGTGGGCAGGTTCTGATTGAAGAACTCCACATTGCGGCCCATATCGAAGACGAGGAAGCCCGATTTGTGATCGTCGGGGCCGAACAGGTCCGGTGAGAGCCTGGTTCCGCGTCCGATCATCTGCCAGAACTTGGTCTTGGACCGCACCAGTTTGGCGAACACCAGATTGACGACTTCGGGGATGTCCACCCCGGTGTCGAGCATGTCCACCGACACCGCGATGTGGGGAGGCGAGTCACGGCGGGAGAACTTGTCCAAAGCGGCCTGCGCGTAGCTGGTGTTGTGCGTGATGACCTGTGCGAAGTCACCGCCGAGGTCGGGGTACAGGGCGTTGAAGCGCTCCACGATGAAGTGGGCGTGCTTGGTGTTGCGGGCGAAGACGATCGTCTTGCCGAGCCGGTCACCGCCATCGACCTTCGCACCGTAGGTCATGACTGTCTGGAGTGTCTTGTCGATGGTGTCCTTGTTGAACAGGTACTTGTTGACCTCGTCCGCGGCGATCTGGTCGGGAGCGCCCTCGTCGTCATCCCATTCAGTGAGGTCCCAGGCCTCCTGGTCCTCCTCGGACAGCTCGTCGTACTTGATCCCCTCTCGGGGAAACTTCAATGGCACGTCGATGGTGGTGGGCCCCACCAGATACTTCTCCTGGATAGCCTCGTCCAGGCTGTAGACGTCGGTGGGGACGCCGTCCTCAAGGTTGAACAGCCGGTAGGTGTTGCGGTCGATCTCGTCTTTGGGAGTGGCGGTCAGCCCGACCAGGAGCGCGTCGAAGTACTCGAAGATCGCACCGTACTTCTGGTAGACGGACCGGTGGGCCTCGTCGACGACGACCAGGTCGAAATACCCGGGTCCGAACTTGCGCACCTCGTTGGAGGCGTCGTTGATCAGCCCCATCATCGTCGGATAGGTGGAGACGTACACCCGCGCGTCGGTGTTCTTCTCCTCCACCAGATTGACAACCGGGGTGCTGGGCAGGTGCTGCTTGAACGCCCCGAGAGCTTGGTTGACCAGGGCCGTGCGGTCAGCGAGAAACAGGACGCGCTTGATCCACCCGGCTCGGTTGAGCAGGTCCACGAGGGCGATGACCGTTCGGGTCTTGCCCGCGCCGGTGGCCATCACTAGCAGTGCTTGGCGCTGCTTGTCATCGGCGAAGGTCTCCGCGATCCGGCGGATGGCGCGTGCTTGGTAATGGCGTCCCGCGATGTCGGCGTTGATCTCGACACCGGCCAGGGCCTGGCGGCCCGCCCTACGCATGATGAGCGTGCGTAGCTCGTCCTTGGTGTAGAAACCCTGAACTTCGCGCGGCGGGTAACCGAAGTGGTCGTCCCAGACGAAGGTGCGGTAGCCGCTGGTACAGAAGATGACCGGTCTCTGCCCGAACCGGGCTTCGAGGGCGTCGGCGTAGACCTTGGCCTGCTGCTGGCCGTCCCGTGCGTCCTTGGTGGTGCGCTTGGCTTCGACCACGGCCAAGGGCCTGCCGTTGTCGTCCCACAGCACGTAGTCGGCCCTGCCCTCCCCGGTGGAGGTCGGCAGACCGGTGAGCGGGTACTCACGGTCCTCGGGGTTGGTGAGAGCCCAACCAGCTTCTCGAAGAAGTAGGTCGATGATGTGCGTTCGGGTGTCGGCCTCGTTGTAGTCGTGCTGGTCGTCGACGGCGGCGTTGACTGCCTTGGCTTCCTTAACCTCCGCGCGCAGACGCAGGACCTCGGCGTCCAGGTCCTTGTTGCGGCGCTGGGCCTTGGCCAGTTCGTCTTGTTGACGGGCGAAGTCCTCGGCCATCTTCTGGACTTCGGCCTGCTTCTTGCGGCGGACCTCGGCGGGTACCGGGGTGGGGATGACGTCACGCTGGAAGGACAGCCCGGAGGCCGGCGGACTAACGGTGCCGCGCGTGTAGTTGCGGGCCAGCCAGTACAGGACGTGGAAGAGCTCAACGGCGGTGCGAGTGGAGTCCTGGTGAGAGACCGGCCCTGGGCGGTGCACGGCGGAGTTGCCCTGACGCCGGATGAGGTCCATCTTCGTGCGGATCGCCGGACCGACCAGGTTGACCATGGTGGGTTCGGCGATCCGCGCGGCGAGGTCGCTCTGGTAGGGGATCCGCAGGGTGTCATCGGCCTCGTAGAGCCAATTGACGGCCAGTTCGAGTGTGCGGCGCGCGTAGAAGCAGGACACGCGTGGGTCCGCGACCGCGAGGCGTTCAGCGCGGATCGCCTCGTTGTGGAGGTCGGGCCACTCGGCTCTGAGGAAGTCGAAGTTGCTCACCAGGCACCTTTCCCGGAGGGAGGGATGGGGATGGGGTACGGGACGGGGCGGCAGCGGGGTTATGAAGTTGTCGGTGGGGGTGGGGCATAGTTGGGGGGCGGGCGTTGCGCTGTGTAGCTAGGGGGTTATGTCCCGATCATCCCACAGGGTGCCGTCAAACGCCCGCTGCTGGACCGAGGCGAAGAGTTCGTCCAGATGTGCGAGGTGGGCCTGGTGCTGGGCTCTCTGGAAAGAGATTTGAGAAATCCTTTCCGCGAATTGATTTTGTAGCGCCAAAGGTGGAATGGGAACGGAGATGGAGCTCAGGTTTTTTCCATTTATGTTGTACTGACCCGCGGAGGTCTTGCACTTCAGTCGAAGTGTCGTGCGTCCATGTTGGCTGAGCATGAATTCGCGCAAGTAGACGGGATTTGTCAGTGACTGGTCTGGCCTCGCCCGGATGAGGTACGAGGCGTAAATGAAGTCTTTGGAGTCGTATTCTGTCGATTCGATCGATTTCTTGTTGAATAGTGCGCACCGGCCCACGTATTCTGGGTTCCCGTTGCTTCGGACGAAGAGTAGGTCACCGTCCTGTAGGCGCAGGCGATCAAATTCGGCGTCAGTGGCGGGAACTGTTTTGATTTCTGTGAGATCAAGCGTCCCAGAAACGACGTTCGGAATTCGGAGCGTCGGAAAGCCGCTCATTGTTGATTTGCTTGAAGTCCCGTAGCGCAGTTCGGTGGTGATTTCTCCGAATTGTTTGCGAGGCCAGGGGCTATCTTTGGCGCCGGGGTCGCCGAATGTCTGGAGAAATGCGGACTGCACTAGCTCGTCGAGCAGGTCGATTGACCTGCGGCGCTTATTCCGAACATCCTTCAGCTTGTCGAGTAGGTCGGTTATCCTTTCTTGGGTTTCAAGGTTTGGGACTGGGACTGGCATTTTTAGGCAGCGCTTGATGTCGAGATTGGAAATATTGGTTGTTTGTCGACCAAGGCTGCGGACGGTGAACTGTGTTTTCGGGCTGGAAAACCAGTGATATAGGTACCTTGGGTCTATATTTCGGCGATCTGCGCGCAGGTTGGAGATGAATCCGCCAAAGGTGGAAGGTTGGCTGAGTCTGGGCACCCAGCTGCATTTGCCGATCAGGTTCCAGCTATTCGCGCTAGATACCAGGATGTCGCCTTCGCGTAGGTACTGATCATCGCGCTTTATATGTTTTCTATCGATAGACCAGATGCTAGAGGTGTCCAGGGTTTTCTGCACATTCTTTGTCCTCATGCACCAGACGGTGTCTTCGGAGCTTTCGATAACATCCTCGGGTTTGAATGTAACGCCTCTGATGAACTCGGCAACGTCGCCGAGCTGGAGAACTTCGATTCCGCTCAACGCAGCATATCCTTTATTCCCGAGATGCCCTTTTTGATGTCGGAGTCCAGGGTTTCGATTTCATCGATGATCTCTAGTGGTGTCCGGTATTCGGCCTCTTCGTAGAGGACTTCCTTATGCCGGTTGAGGCTCAGGTCGTAGTCTTGAGAGGAGATGTCTGACTTTGGGACACAGAAGCTCTGTTCTGTGCGAGCCCGATTTTGTTCACTGCCGTCGCGACGTGACCACCGGACAAGAACGTCAGGCAGGTTGTTCTTCTCGTGCTCCGTTGAGTTCAGGCCGCTGCGCTGCGAACCAAGCTTCTCATCGGGCAGAAGCGGAGTCCGCTTGTCATCGAGGCTGTAACCATCTGCGGTCACGTCGTAGAACCAGACGTTGTCCGTGCCGCCGGAGTTGGTTTTGGTAAAGAAGAGAATGGCCGTAGACACGCCTGCGTAAGGCTTGAAGACTCCGCTGGGGAGCTTCACTACGGCGTCCAGCTTCTGGTCTTCCACGAGAATCTGACGAATAGCCTTGTGCGCCTTGCTGCTGCCGAACAGCACGCCTTCCGGCACGATGACGGCGGCGCGACCACCAGGCTTCAACAGACGCAGGAAGAGCGGGAGGAAGAGTAGTTCCGTCTTCTTCGTCTTGATGATCTGCTGGAGGTCCTTGGCGGTGCTCTCGTAGTCCAGGCTTCCGGCGAACGGCGGATTCGCGAGAATGAGGGAGTAACGTTCAGCCTCCTCCGCGACGCTTTCGGCGAGCGAGTCGCGGTACCGGATGTCCGGCTGCTCCACCCCGTGCATCAGCATGTTCATGCTGGCGATGCGCAGCATGGTGCTGTCGAAGTCGAAGCCGTGGAACATGCTGTTGTGGAAGTGCCTCTGGTTGGCGGCTTCCAGCAGGGCGTCGCTGTGTTCGGCGCGCATGTGTTCGGAAGCGGCGACCAGGAAGCCCGCCGTGCCACAGGCCGGGTCGCAGATCTCGTCCTGCGGGCCGGGGTTCATCATCGCCACGATGAGCTCGATGATGTGCCGGGGAGTACGGAACTGCCCATTGTGCCCGGCGGTCGCGATCTTGCTCAGCATGTACTCGTACAGGTCGCCCTGTACGTCGCCGTCGCCGAGCGGCAGGCCGTCGATCATGTCGAAGGCCTTGGTGAGCAGGTTCGCGTTGGGGATGGTGAACCGGGCGTCGCGCATGTGGTGCGCGTAGGTGGAGTCGTCGCCGCCGAGCCGACGCAGCCAGGGGAAGACTCCCTTGTCCATCATCTCGTAGAGGGTGTCCGGTGCGAGCTCCTTGAGCTCGGACCAGCGCAGGGGTTGGTCGTTAGCCGTGTAGAGGGTGTTCTCGACGGGCTTACCCGTGCGTTGGCTCTTCTTCTCCTTGGCCTTCTGGATGTCTTCCAGCCTGCGGAGGAACATGAGGTAGGTGATCTGCTCGATCACTTCGAGGGGGTTGGAGATCCCTCCGGACCAGAACGCGTCCCAGAGGCGATCGATCTTGCTCTTCAGCTCGCCTGTAATCACGCCGATCAGCGTAGTGGAGCGCTGTGACGCGACCAGGCAAGACGCCGAAGCTGTATGGCCGATCTGGCACCCGAGAGATGTTCACCGACCAGGCATCTCCCTTCGTGGCCTCGTGCCGCTGTGTCCAGGTCGTGCCGCGGCGGCCCGCCCCGGAGAGTGCCACCGGAGCCTTCTCCCCGTAGCCCCTGGCGACCCCGCCCGTCCGCACCCGCCTCGTCCGGCGCCCGTCAGGTCCCTTGAGGCTCGTTCGCGTCCGCGCGGGCGGGCGGTCCTGTCGCGGACACGTTGCCACAAAGTAGTTGGAAGACCTTGTAAAAGCTAGGAAGCCCTGGTACTTGCGCTGTCGTCAGGGTCCGGGATCATGGTCGGGCAGGGGAAAAGGTGCCGCTGGGGGCTTGCGCTCTCCATAGTGAGTTCTGTCACGATATGGGGAGGGCTGTCCGCACCCGCCCAACACCCCGGGTGGACGGACCGTGATTCGGCCGACCAGCGTTCACCCACGCGAAGTCGGCCCCGAGAACCCGAGGAGCGACGTGTCGCACATCGCCGCGCACGAGGAACCGGAGCTCATTCAGCTCCTGACACCGGAAGGGGAGCTGACCGAGCACCCCGACTACCCCCTGGACATCAGCGCGGAGGAGATCCGCGCGCTCTACCGGGACCTGGTCCTGGTCCGTCGGGTCGACAGTGAGGCCGTCTCCCTCCAGCGCCAGGGCGAGCTGGGCCTGTGGGCCTCGCTGCTGGGCCAGGAGGCGGCGCAGATCGGCTCCGGCCGCGCGCTCCGCGACGGCGACATGGCCTTCCCCTCCTACCGCGAGCACGGCGTCGCCTGGTGCCGCGGTATCGAGCCCAAGGAACTCCTCGGCATGTTCCGCGGGGTCACCAACGGGGGCTGGGACCCGCACGAGCACGGCTTCCACCTCTACACGATCGTCATCGGCAGCCAGGCGTTGCACGCGACCGGCTACGCCATGGGCGTCCAGCGCGACGGCGCGGTCGGCGAGGACGGCAGCGCCGTCATCTCCTACTTCGGCGACGGGGCCACCAGCCAGGGCGACACCAACGAGGCGTTCAACTTCGCGTCGGTGAACAACGCCCCCGTGGTCTTCTTCTGCCAGAACAACCAGTGGGCCATCTCCGAGCCGCTGGAGCGGCAGTCCCGTGTGCCGATCTACCGGCGCGCGGCGGGCTTCGGCTTCCCGGGCGTGCGCGTGGACGGCAACGACGTCCTGGCGTGCCTCGCGGTCACCCGCGCCGCCCTCGACAACGCGCGCACCGGCCAGGGTCCCACGCTGGTCGAGGCGTTCACCTACCGGATGGGCGCCCACACCACGAACGACGACCCCACCCGCTACCGGGACACGGCCGAGCTCGACGCGTGGAAGGCCAAGGACCCGATCCTGCGCGTGCGCCGGTACCTGGAGCTCAACGAGCTCGCGGACGAGGCGTTCTTCACCGCCGTGGACGAGGAGTCCGACCGGGTCGGCGAGACGGTGCGCACCCAGTGCCGCTCCATGGCCGACCCCGAGCCGCTGGACATCTTCCACGAGGTCTACGCCGACCCCCACGTCCTCATCGATCAGCAGCGGTCCGAGTTCGCCGACTACCTGTCCTCCTTCGAGGGCGCTGGCGCGGAAGGGGGCCGTTAGGCCATGGGCACCAACCTCACGATCGGCAAGGCCATCAACGCGGGCCTGCGCGCCGCCATGGAGCACGACCCGAAGGTCCTGGTCATGGGCGAGGACGTCGGCCGTCTCGGCGGCGTCTTCCGGGTCACCGACGGTCTGCACAAGGACTTCGGGGCCGACCGCGTCATCGACACCCCCCTCGCGGAGTCCGGCATCGTCGGCACCGCGATCGGCATGGCCCTGCGCGGCTACCGCCCGGTGGTGGAGATCCAGTTCGACGGCTTCTTCTTCCCGGCCGCCAACCAGACCTTCACCCAGCTCGCCAAGATGCGCCGGCGTTCGGCGGGCACCCTCAGCGTCCCCGTGGTCATGCGCATCCCTTACGGCGGCGGCATCGGCGCCGTGGAGCACCACAGCGAGTCCCCCGAGGCGTACTTCCAGCACACGGCCGGTCTGCGCGTGGTGAGCGTCGCCAACCCGGAGGACGCCTACTGGATGATCCAGCAGGCCATCCGCTCGGACGACCCGGTGATCTTCCTGGAGCCCAAGCGGCGCTACTATGAGAAGGCCGAGGTCGACACCGAGGCCTCCATCGCCGAGGCCACCCCGATGGGCGCCGCGCGCGTCGCCCGCCCCGGCACGGACTGCACGCTGCTGGCCTACGGCCCGATGGTCAAGACCGCCCTCCAGGCGGCCGAGGCCGACACCGACCACTCCATCGAGGTCATCGACGTGCGCTCGCTCGCGCCGGTCGACTACGCGACCATCACCGCGTCGGTGAGGCGCACGGGTCGTCTGGTCGTGGCGCACGAGGCCACGCTCACCGGCGGTCCCGGCGCGGAGATCGCCGCTCGGGTCACCGAGGAGTGCTTCTACCACCTGGAGTCGCCGGTCATCCGTGTGGCCGCGTTCGACACCCCCTACCCGCAGTCCCGGCTGGAGGAGCACTACCTGCCGGACCTGGACCGGGTCCTGGACGGCGTCGACCGGGCGTTCGCGTACTAGATCGGGGATACCGCAAGACATGGCGATTCAGAAGAGCACGCCCGCGGTCGACGGCGTGCACGCGTTCAAACTGCCCGACGTTGGTGAGGGCCTGGTCGAGGCCGAGCTCCTCACCTGGTACGTCAAGCCCGGTGACACCGTCGCCGACGGTCAGATGATCTGTGAGATCGAGACCGCCAAGGCCGTCGTGGAGCTGCCGTGCCCGTTCTCCGGGACGGTGCGGGAGCTGCTGGCGGCCGAGGGCGAGACGGTCGAGGTCGGTTCGGTGATCATCACCGTGGACGACGGCACCGGCGGATCTGGTGCCACCGACACCGGCACCACCGACACCGGCACCGCCGACACCGGTGCCGGAGCTGACGGTGCCGGGAACGGTGCGGCCGGTGCCGAGGAGACCGAGGTCCGGGAGAAGCCCCTCGTGGGCTACGGCGAGAAGGCCGCCGCCACGCAGCGCCGCGCCCGCCGCCGCCCGACCCCGTCCGGTCCGGTGTCACCGCCGGTGCCCCGGTCCTCCGACGCCGCTCCCGAGCCCGCTCCGGCCGCGGCGGCGCCCGCCCCCGTGACGGGGCGGCCGCTGGCCAAGCCCCCGGTCCGCAAGCTGGCCAAGGACCTCGGGGTCGATCTGGGCGCGGTCGCGCCCACCGGCAAGGGCGGGATCGTCACCCGGGAGGACGTGCGCGCCGCCGCCGGGGGCACCGCCGCGACGGCTCCTGCGGAGCCCGCCGCGACGCACACCGCCCCGCAGACGCCTCCGGCGACGGACCGTGCCGCCCGCGAGCGCCGCGTCCCGATCAAGGGCGTGCGCAAGCACACGGCCGCCGCCATGGTGAACAGCGCGTTCACCGCGCCGCACGTCACCGAGTTCCTCCAGGTCGACGTCACGAGGACGATGAAGGCGGTGGCCCGCCTGCGCGAGCGCCGCGACTTCGCGGACGTGCGGGTGTCGCCGCTGCTGTTGGTGGCCAAGGCCCTGCTCATGGCGGTGCGCCGCCACCCCGAGGTGAACGCCTCGTGGGACGAGGAAGCGCAGGAGATCGTGGTCAAGGACTACGTGAACCTGGGGATCGCGGCGGCCACCGAGCGCGGTCTGGTGGTGCCCAACATCAAGGACGCCGACGCGCAGACCCTGCCGGAGCTGGCGGCGTCCCTGAAGGCGCTGACCGACACCGCGCGGTCGGGCAAGACCAGCCCGGCCGACATGTCCGGCGGCACCATCACCATCACCAACGTCGGTGTGTTCGGCGTGGACGCAGGTACGCCGATCATCAACCCCGGTGAGGCGGCGATCCTCGCCTTCGGGCAGATCCGCGACATGCCGTGGGTACACAAGGGCAAGCTGAAGATCCGCAAGGTGACGACCCTGTCGCTCTCGTTCGACCACCGCCTGGTCGACGGCGAGCTGGGCTCCAAGGTGCTGCGGGACATCGGCACCGCCCTGGAGGACCCGGAGCTGACCGCTCTGGCCTGGGGGTAGCCGAGCCGGGCTGACACGGTGAGGGCCGGTGCGGTCGGGGGAGGTCCCGACCGCACCGGCCCTCGTGCGTCACCGCGCGCCCTCGTGTGCGGCGGCGCCGCGTCGTGTGTGGCGGGCCCGCCCCCAAGGGGGTGGGGGCGGGCCCTACTCGTTGGTGTTCCCGTTCCGGGGGTGTGACCAACCCTTGACCCCCCGCTTTTTCGCGTGCGGCGCCGCCGCCCGGTCGGGACTCGGGGACATCCCAGCTCACCAGGGGTCGGCGGCCGGAACCCGGCGGGGAAGGGCGGTCTAGGAGAAGGGCCAGACCAGACCGTACTGGGTTCCCACCGCGATGACGGCCGCACCGGCGACCGGCAGCAGCGAGTAGTGCGCCCGGCGCACCGGGCCCCACCAGTCCCGCAGCCAGGCGGTCACGGCGAACCCGGCGGTGGCCAGGGTCAGCGGAACGGCCGCCCCCAGCGGCAGGCTCAGGATCACGGACCCGCCGAGCACCCACTCCTGGAGCCGGTTCGGGTCCAGGAGCGCGTAGACGACCAGGCCGACCCCGGCCAGGCAGGCCAGTGCGGTGAGACCGGCGAAGACGGCGGCGGCGACGTGCGCGGCGCCGCGCGGTCGGCGCAGCCGCACCGTGCCGCTCAGCAGGATCAGCAGGGACACGACGACGGTGGCCAGGTGCGCGCCGGGGCTGCCCCAGGCGGGCACCCGGTCGTAGCCGCTGGTGGGGTTGGCGTCCAGGTACAGCGCCACGGCGCGGTCGTCCTCCATGACGAACGCGAGCCGTTCACCGCTCTCCGGGGCCGTGAACACGCCGTCGCCCTCGGGGAGCCAGCGCTCCTCGGGGACGATGCCGCCCCGCACGCGCAGGGAGCCGTCCCCCGCGTCCCGCACGGTGACGTTGTCGAAGAGGGTGATGATCTGGCCGATGCCGGAGGTGGAGCGGCGGTTGGTGACGTAGTCGCCCGAGTAGGCGCCGAGGTCGCCCGTCTGCGTGTTCGCGGTGTCCGCCGCGTCCGTCGAACCGGCGTCGTCGGCGCCGCCACCCGCGCCGCCGGCACCTTCGGCTGCGTCCGAGCCAGCCTCGGGCGCGGCGAACGTGTCGGTGAACGCGTTCAGCACCGCGAAGCGCAGGTCCAGGAGCGGGTTGGCTCCGGCGTCGGGCCCGGAGTCGTCTCCGTTGACCGACACGAACACCCCGGCGCCGATCTCCGGCACGACCAGGTAGCCGGAGTGGTAACCGTCGAGGTCACCGCCGTGGCCGACGACCCGGGGAGCGTCGCTCCGGAACTCGTAGGTGCCGTATCCCATGGCGTTGGCGCCCGGGTGGACCTCGAACCGGCGGTCGAGCATGGCCTCGGCCCACTCGGTGCCGAGCACGCGCTCGCCGTCCAGCTCGCCGCCTCCGAGCAGTGCCAGCATGAACCTCCCCATGTCGTCCTCGGTGGTCACCGCGGCCCCGGCGGGCACCAGCGGGATGTGCGGGTAGGGGGCGACGGTGCCGTCCGCCCGGTGCGAGGTGACCAGACCGGTCTCCTCGTGGAGCTGCTGGAAGCGGGAGCCGTCCATGCCCAGCGGCGTGAACACGTGGCGCCGTACGTACTCCTCGAAGGGCTCACCGCTGACCTCCTGCACCACGTATCCGGCCAGGGCGGTGCCGTAGTTGGAATAGGCGGCGTACCGGCCGGGCGGGAAGACGCGTTCGGGGACGGTCTCGCGCAGGAACTCCTCCAGGTCGCGCTGACCGGCGGGGTCCTCGGGGTCGTCCATCTCGGTGACCTCCTCGAACCCGGGGCTGTGGGTGAGCAGGTGGTGGAGGGTGACGGGCTGGTCCTCGTACGCCTCGGGGAGACGCATGTCGTCGGGCAGGTAGGTGTTGACGTCCTCGTCGAGGTCCACCTCGCCGCGTTCGGCGAGCTGGAGGACGGCCATGGCCGTGAACGACTTGGAGACCGACGCGGTGGGCAGGCCGTACGCCCCGGCGTCCATGGGGGTTCCGGCGGCGAGGTCGGCCGTGCCGTGCGCGGCGGTGGCCAGGGTGCGCCCGTCACCGACGACCGAGACCACCACGCCGGGCGCTCCGTGCCGTTCCAGCAGTTCCGGGACGCGTTCCTCGACGAACGCGCGGGCCGTCCGTTCGGTGGGTCCGGGAGAGGGAGGTGGAGGCTCCGCTGGCGCGGCGCTCGCCGCGGCGGGGGCCAGGGCCAGTCCGGCGGCGAGGGCGAGGCCGATCGGCGCGGTGAGGAGGCGGAGGGAGGATGCGGGCACGGTGGGCTCCAAGCGGGCTGTTCGGTGTCACCACCAACGCTAGGAATCCGGCCCCTTCCGGGCACTGGCGTCCTCGACCGTCTTCGGGTACGGCCAGCTGTAGTGCGCCCGGTGGTGGAACCCCGATCCGCGGAACTCCGACGCCGTGCCGACCGGGTGCCGGGTCGGCGCCCGCCCGATGACGTGGCCGATGACGGGTCGGTGTCGGCGATGCGCGATGCGAGGGTGCCCCGCGCGTGTGTCCCGCCGGGGCACCCGGGTGCGGGCCCGGGACGGGCCCCGGTCAGCCCAGCAGGAACGTGATGGCGAACAGCACCGGGACCGTGAGGAACGTGGTCAGCAGGATCACCTCACGGGTGAGGGTCTCACCGGTGCGGTACAGGGTGGCGTAGTTGAACACGTTCTGCGCCGTGGGCAGGGCGGCCAGGACCACCACCGAGAACAGGGCGGCGCCCTCCAGCCCGAACACCAGGGAGCCCAGCGCCCAGGCGATCACCGGCAGACCCACCGACTTCAGGGCCACCGCCAGCAGCACCGGCACCTGGTCCGGACCCGCGCGGCCGGGCAGGGAACTGCCGTGCAGGGAGATCCCGAACGCCAGGAGCATCGCCGGGACGGCCATGCCGCCGATCAGGTCGAACGGTTCCATCAGCGGAGCGGGCGGGGTCCAGCCGGAGGCGGACAGCGCGACACCGGCGATCGAGGCGATCACCACCGGATTGCGCACGGGGGTGCCGAGCGAGCGGCGCAGGACTGGCCAGAAGCCCCGAACGGTGCCGTTGGCCAGGTCCAGGACGGTGAGCGAGACCGGGGCGAGCACGAGGAGCTGGAAGAGCAGGATCGGGGCGACCAGCGAGGCGTCCCCGAGGACGTACACGGAGATCGGGATGCCGAGGTTGCCCGCGTTCACGTACGAGGAGCCGAGCACGCCCACGGTGGTGCGGCCCACGCCCCAGCGCCGGACGACGCCCACCACCAGGAAGAGGAGGGCGGTGATGACCACGGCCAGCACGCTCACCAGGACCGGGCCGGAGACCAGGATGGACAGGTCGGTGCGGGCCAGGATGGTGAACAGCAGGGCGGGGCTGGCGACGAAGAACGCCAGCTTGCTGAGGACCTCCCGGGCCCCCGGTCCGAGTAGGGGTATGCGGCCCAGCATGTAACCGATGACGACGATGCTGGCGATGACCCCGAAACCGACGATGACCCCGGACAAGGAACGCCCTCCGAACAACCGTGCGGCCGTGACCCGCAGAGGCTAACGGAGTGGGCGCCGAAGCGAAACGGTCCACGTCACACCACGGAAAGTGACCGGTCAGGCCTCGGCGGAGTCCTGTTCGCGGCAGCCCTCGTGGTCGTCCTGCGAGCACCCCTGGCGGGGGTCGAGGGCGGCGACCATCCTTCGGCGCCGCGCCTCCTTCACGGAGACGGAGACGATGCGGGTGACGGCGGCCGCGGTGATCAGGGCGAGCGGGATCGCCAGGGCCGCGGCGGGCTGGCGGATGGGGCGGTAGTGCGCGGAGTCGGTGCTGACCACGAGGAAGCCCGACGGGCGGACCCGGGTGTAACCGGCGCCGCCCGCACCGTCGCCGCCGCCGAGGAAGGGGAGCCTGCCGGTGCCCCCGCCCATGGTGCTGAGGGTGCTGACCCGGGCGACCGGGACCACCGTGGTGCCACCGGAGGTGACCGGGGTGCCGAAGGCGGACGCCGAACCGGCGACCGCGCGGGTGTTGTCGAGGAGAGAGGTGAGTGCGGCCATGGTGCCTCGCCGGTCCCTGTTCCTGGGCATCCGAGGTGTCCCTTCAGTGGGGTCGCGGGATTTCACGCTATAGGGGGTTCTCGGAGAACGCGATGAGGAACGACCCCTGGGTGTGTCCGTCAGCCCCAGAACGCGCGGGGAGCGGTGCCCGGGATATCCGGGGGAGTGGGGGTGCCGGGTGCCCTCAGCCTCCAGCGAGTTCGGCGCGCACACGCCACCCGTCATCCTCGCGAGTGAGCACCGGGCTCAGGTCGGGGTAGCCGGGGCGACCCTCTCGGCGCCAGTCCTCGACCCACGTACTCAGACGTTCCAGCGAACCGGAAGCTCCGCCGTGCAGGGCGCTGCCCGTGTTCGCGGCCGTGAACACCGCCGCACCATCGCGGTCCGCGTACCCCACGCCCCAGAGCGGGCCGCCCAGGCCCACCACGCTGATCTCCTCGGGGCGGCGGGCGTAGAGGTAGGCGGTCAGATCCACGGCCGACTCCCCCGTTTCCAACACACCGGTCCGCGCAGTGCCCTCGTCGGCCAACGCCTTGAGCAGGCCACGTGCGGCTCCGCCGTCCCGGCCCGCCCAGGGCGCGGAGATCCACAGGTCCAGGCCGTCTTCGGAGCGCACCAGGGCGTCCACTCCACGCGGTGGGACCAACCACTGCTCCAGCTCCACGTCGTGCATCTCCACATAGCGTCCCGCGAAGAGCTCCACACCTTCGGGACCGAGTTCGGGGTCCACACGAGCGCGCAGGATCGCGGCACTGCGCACACTCGGCGCCAGTTCGACGGGAGTGACGATCACGGCGTTCGGCGCCGCTTGCTCCACCCAGGCCCGGGGAAGGAGGCTCGGTGTCGTCCAGGCCACGACCCGATCGAAATCTCCCGAGCCCGGAGCCCCCAGTGCGCCGTCGCCAGTGATGACCGCGACGTTGGTTCGCCCTTGGGATGCGTGCAGATCACGCGCCCTGGTGGTGAGCTCCGCAACCACGTCCACCGACACCACCGAACCCGCCGGTCCCACGAGGTGGCTCAGCAGCGCGCTGGAGAAGCCCGAGCCGGTACCGATCTCCAGCACTCGCATTCCGGCCCGCACCTCCAGGCGTTCCAACAGCTCGGCGATGGCCGAGGCAGCGGTGCTCTGCGTGACGAGGTTCCCGTCCGGCCGAAGCGTGTAGAGGTCCTCGTCGACGGCCGCGAGCGCGGCGGTCACGTTCGTCTTGTCCATCGTTTCCCTTCACCAGTGGTGGTCATGTCCGTTGCAGCAGCAGGTAGGGGCGATCGGGCTCGGAGGGCTCACCGACGCGAGCCCCTTCCACCTCGATCCAGGCATGAGCCGTGTAGGGCATCAGACGGGCCCCGATGCACCAGTCCACGGAGCGCCGTGTCAGCAGCGCGGCGAGCGCGGCCGCGAGGGAGTTCTCCAGGCAGGCCGCACGTCCGGGGAACCAGCGCGCGGCGCGGCACGGTGTCGGTCAGTAGTAGCGGGAGGTGTTGAGGTCCGCCGTGTCCTGCGCCCCGTTGCCGAGGATGACCTCACGAGCATCGTCGAGGTCGATCAGCACCGGGAGCTCGTACGCCTCTTCTTCCTGCATGTTCACTCCCTGAGAGTCTGAGAGGACGGTCTGCCTTCGAGCATGGCCAGACTATTCCCGGAAACAACATCGGTCAAGGAATAGTGAAATGTCCTCTCGTGACCGGCGGGGCGGGATTCAGGTGACGAACGTCAGGCGTGCTCGCGGACCAGGTCCGCGAGGAAGGTGCGCGCCTCGTCGTCGTAGATCGCGGCATCGGCGAACAGCTGGAAGATCCTCAGGTGGAAGTCGATGTCCCGCGGCTCCGTGATCGACCGGTGCGTGGTGAAGCTCTCCACGGACACCTCGTACTCGTCACGGATGGTGAAGGCGTTGATGGGGACTTGCGGTACGGGTACGTTCCACGGCAACACGCCGAGCCGCACGTTCGTCAGCGTCGCGATGTTGGCCAACCGGTCCGCCTGGGCGGCCATCGTCGCCGAGCCGCCCATGCTCCACCGCAGGGCCGCCTCGGTGACCACGAAATCGAAGCGCCGTTCGCTGTCGAAGAGAACCGCTTGACGATCCAACCGGGCGCTCACCGCGCGTGCGACATCGGTTCCCGCCATGGACAGCGGCTGACTGAAGACCGCACGCGCGTATTCGGCGGTCTGTAGTAGTCCTGGAATCATCGTGGGCTGGAAGACCCGGGTATGCGTCGTACGACGGGCTTTCCTGCCGACGTCCTCCTGGGCCCGGTGAAGCCCTCGCTTACGCAGCATCCGCAGGGAGCGATAACGATCGTTGAGATCACCGGCCCGGGTCTCCAACTCTCCCCGCAGCTCCTGGGGCACACGATAGAGATCCAGGAGAAGTAACACGTCTTCCAGGGAGGGGGTGACTTTGCCGGTCTCGAGCTTGGAGACCTTGGACTGGCTCCACCCGAGCCTCTCGGCGACGAGCACCCCGGACATGCCGGATTCCGCGCGAAGCCGCCGAATCTCTTCGGCCAGCTCCGCGCGGTCACGTTCGAACGATGCAGGTGTGTCCATCAGCCCCGGTGATACTGCGGATGCGCTCTCCAATACTCGTTGAAGGGTACGACCTGTTCCATGGCCAGGTCACGCTGGGCTCGGTAGTGCTCCGGGTCAGGCACGTCTGGAGGTGCGGGCAGCAGTTTTGCTGATCTGCGCGTCTGTCGGCCATGGGATGACGTCTTCGTGCGGTGTGGAGAATCGGGCATCTACCCGAACCCACCACTCGCCCCCTGTGTCCGCCGTCCCGCACTTCTCGGCGCCACCCACACCCCTCCGCTCCTCACCGCTCCTCCTACCGCGCGCCATCGCTCCAGGCCAGGCCGTCCAGCGTCTCCCCCGAACCCCGGTCTCACCCGAGGGTGCGCACGACCTCCAGGGTGTCGGGGTCGATGATCCCCACGTTCCCGTCGGCGTCGATCCCCGCGATCACCTCCGGGTGGAAGGCCGCCCCCCTGAGCACGGGGCTCTCCTCGTCCCCCGTGAGGAGGTCCTCGCCGGTCTCCACGTCCCACAGGTGGGCGCGGTGGATCGTGGTGCGGTCGGCCGGGTCCTCCTCCGTCGTGGAGTAGTACCAGCTGACATGCACCCACCCGCGTTCCGGATCGGGAGTCAGGGCCCTGACCTGCGCGGCGAACGGCCGTTCCGCGAACTCGTCCAGCCGGAACGCCCCCAGGTCGGTTCCGTTCCCCAGGTCGTGCCACACCACCTCGTCGTCGCGGACGAAGAGCACCTGGTTCCGTCCCGGAAGCGTCGCCATGGTGCTGACGGAGACGTTGCGAACCGCTCCGACGCGTTCACCGCTCTCCGGGTCCCAGACGAAGACCGTGTCACCCGAGGAACTCGCGAGCCGGTCATCGTCGAGGAAACCGAGGTCGCTCGTGCTGTCCCGGTCGTTGAAGGTCCGCACCAGCTCCCCGGTCTCCAGGTCCACCACCCCGATGGAGTCGTCCCGGTCGACCGCGTACCCCGTCCAGGAGGCGAGCGCCAGCCACCGCCCGTCCGGGCTGAACGCGTTGGCCGACACGGACGTACGCCGTCGGCTCCCGTCCGGGCGCGGTGCGGGTTGGGCCCCGAGGTGGTCCAGCACCTCACCACTGGGGACGTCGATGGTGCTGGCCACCCGGTGCGGCGGCCGTTCCTCCTCCCGGGCCCCGTCGACGTCCTCCGCCCAGGTCACCGACAGGGCGCACCCGACCGGCGCGAAGGCCACGTCCCGCACCAGCTCGCGGTCGGGGACGGGGGTGGCGAGCGGCTCGCCCGTCCGCCAGTCCCACAGGCTCAGCCCGTGGCCGTCCCCGGCCAGGGCCAGCACGTCGCCGTCGGGAGAGAACACGGCCTCACTGACGTCGAGGTCGTCGGGCAGATCCACGGGTTCGGGGAACCCGGAACCGTCCAGGCAGGAGGCGTCCGTGATCAGCCCCGGCGTCCGCGCGGGCGCCCCCTCGTCGGCGGTCGTCGAACCGGGCGGCCAGGGCGGGCCGTACATCCGCAGCGCTCCGGCGCCCCCCGCCGCCGCGACCGCCGTCAGGGCCAGGGCGCCCGCCGTCAGCGCGAGGAACCTCCTCTGGGCGGGAGGAGCCGCGGGAGCAGTCTGCGGAGCCGGAGCCGGGGGCGACCCGGAGAGCGCGTCCGAGGTAGCGGAAGGTACGCGGACCGGAGCCGGGGGAGTGGAACCGGAAGCCGCAGCCGGGGGAGTGGACCCGGCCGACAGGGCCGTGCGCAGGGGGCCGGACTCGGCCCGGATCGCCTCGGCCAGCTCCGGCGGCCAGGGCGCCACCGGGTCCGTGCCGCCGCCGAGCATGTCGACGAGGTCGACCGCGCTCGGCCGCAGCGACGGGTCCTCTCGCAGGCAGACGTCCACCACGCCGCGCAGTTGCGGCGGAACGCCGTCGAGACCGCCCGGCCCCTCGGTCCCGCTGGCCGCGAAGCACAGCACGGCGGCCCAGGAGAAGACGTCACCCGCCGGGGTGCCGCCGCCCTCGGCCGGTTCGAACACGCTTCGCCCCGCCGTACGCCGTTCC
This sequence comes from Nocardiopsis sp. NPDC007018, assembly GCF_040635075.1. Classification (NCBI taxonomy): domain Bacteria; kingdom Bacillati; phylum Actinomycetota; class Actinomycetes; order Streptosporangiales; family Nocardiopsidaceae; genus Nocardiopsis; species Nocardiopsis sp. NPDC007018. The sequence continues at coordinate 63,734 of NZ_JBEYHA010000016.1, read as the reverse complement.
GCCGCGCTTCTCGCTGCGGTGCCCCCTTCCGAGGAGCCGCGAGTCGCCGCCCCGGGTGGCTCCGCTCCCCGCGACGCCCGCCGCGTCGTTTCCCCCTCGGCCTCCGTCTCCACGTCGCCCGTTTCGCCAGGCGGGAGGAGCCCGGGATCGGCGATCAGGGCCCGGTCACCGGCCAGCAGCACCCCCGCAGGTGTGAGGGAACCGTGCGCGTGACCGGCCGCGTGCAGCGAGGCCAGCGCACGGGCCGTGGCCGAGGCGAAGGCGGACAGCGCCGCCACCGGTAGCGGGCCGTGCGCACCCACCAGGGACGCGAGGTCCGGTCCGAGCGGCCGCTCGACGGCGACCCACGGTACGGGGGAGCGCAGGTCGGCGTCCCGCACCACGGCCACGTACGGACCTCCCAGCCCGGTGGCGGCCTCCACCCGATGGACGAAGGCGGCGCGGGCGGCGGGGTCGGTGGCCCGGGACGCCCGCAGGACGCTGATCCGGAGGGCGGGCCGTCCGAGCCGGACGGGCTCGCCGTGCGCTGGGTCGCCGAGTGCCGCAGCCAGGTAGGAGCGGGTGTGGGCGTCCTCGCCCAGCCGGGCCAGGAACCGGTGGGGGCCCGCACCGGGCGGGTCGTGGGGACGCAGGGGAAGCATGGTCTCCGTTCGTCTCGCTGGTAGGTGTCGGTGCGGGTGCGGGTTCATGTGAAGGTGTCGAGGAGTTCGAGGGTGACCGCGTCCCGGATCTGGACCTCGTCCACCTGCGGCGGGAGGGTGGCGATGACGTCCCCGTCCGGGTGCACGTCCAGGAGCGCGAAGCCGACGCTTCCCTCCTCCACCTCCGGCGTGACGTCCTCGGCGGTGTCGAGGTCGAGCACCCGGTGCCCCAGGGTCGCGCCGCCCTCGTCGTCGACGTCGGACATGTAGAGGGCGTACGCGAGTCGGTGCACGGGGTTGACCGCGACCTTGGCGGTGTCGCCGGGAGGCGGTTCGTCGGGCTCGTAGTAGAGCCCGCCCTCGTCCTCGCCCACGTCGACCACGAGCGGACCCAGCGCGTGCAGGGTGAACACCACGTCCTCGTCCAGGAAGTCCAGCGCCCGGAACCGGGGGAACGGCAGGTTCCGGGCCATGCGGAGTTCCTCGCCGCTGGTGGTGTCCCAGACCCGGAGGTCGCCCTTCCCGTCCTGGGCGGCGAGGCGGGCCCCCGAGGGCGAGTACGCGACACCGTGGCCGCGCGGGCTCTCGGTCTCGTACCGCGTGACCTCCCCGGAGGCCAGGTCCGCCGTGTAGATCCCGCCGTTGTCGTCGCGGGTGGTGCGGTCGGCCATGGCCAGGGTCGTTCCGTCCGGAGAGAAGGCCACGGAGCGGATGTCGCGCCCCGCCAGGTGCACGGTGCGCTCTCCGGTCCGCAGCGAGTACACCTGGGCGCCGTCGCGCGAGCCGTGCGCCAGGTAGCAGTCGTCGGGGCTGAACTCGATCTCCCGGAAGGGGACGTCGCCGTCCAGTTCGACGGCGGCGAGCGCGGTCCGCTCCCGCCAGTCCCACAGGTGGACGACGTTGTTCTGGAGGTGGACGGCCAGTACCGACCCGTCACTGGAGAAACGGACCGAGGCGGCGTCGGAGGGGACCGCCGGTGCGTCGGCCGCCGCCCGCGTGTACTCGGGGGCCAGGTGGAGGGTGGGGGCGCAGTCCTGCGGCGGGTCGGGGTTCCCTCCGTCCTGCTCCGGGTTCCTGCGCTCCGCCGTGAGGGGGCCCGGACCCGCGCTGTCGAGGGGGTCGCTGACGGCCCACAACCCCGTTCCCGCCAGCAGCACGAACGCTGCGGCGCAGACACCGAGAAGGGTGCGGGTGCGCGGCCCGGAGCGGTCCCGGTGGGCCGCGCGGGCGCGGGGGTGGGACGACAGGTAGTGGCGCACGGCGGCCTCGTGGTGCCGCGTGAACCCGTCCAGCACGTCGACGGCGCCCGGGGGAAGCCACGCGTCCGAGGGGGCGGCCGGAACCGGGTCGCCCAGGGCGCGCAGGAGATCCCGCGCGGTGGGTCTGCGATCCGGGTCCTTGTCCAGGCAGGCGGAGACCTGCCGGATCAGCGAGGGAGGAACACCGTCCAGGTCGGGGCCCCGGTGCTCGACCCGGTAGAGCACCGCGGACGGGTGCCCGTCACCGAAGGGCCCGTGCCCGGTGAGGGCGAAGACCAGGACGGCGCCGAGGGAGAACACGTCGGCGGCGGGTCCGGACGGTTCCCCGCGGGCGGTCTCGGGGGCCGCGTAACCGGGGGTCCCGGCGAACCCCGTAGCCTCGACGTCCGCGGGGGTGTCGATCCGCGTGGGGCCGCCAACCGCTCCGGTCCTCCTGGTGGAACTGCCGGTGGGGTCGTCGGCGGTGTTCTCGGTGGGTGCCGCCGCCACGGCGCCGGAGATCCCGAGATCGATCACCCGCGCGCCGTCGGCGGTGATCAGCACGTTGCCCGGCTTCAGGTCGCGGTGGACCACCCCGGCCGAGTGCAGTCCGACGAGGGCCTGTGCGATCCCCCTGCCCAGGCGTCGCACGGCGGGTTCGGGCAGGGCCCCCGACCGGCGCACCACCTCGCGGAGGGAGGGGCCGGGCACGAACTCGGTGGCCGACCACGGCGCGGGCGCGCGGGTGTCGGCGTCCAGGACCCGGGGGAAGCCGCCCCCGCCGTCCAGGGCCCCGGTCGCCTCTCGTGCCCCGCCGTTCGCGCGCGCCCCGCCGCCCACGACCCCGCCGTCCAGGGCCCCGCTGTTCGCGCGCTCCCCGATCGCCCCGTCGCTCTCCTGCGCCCCGCCGTTCGCGCGCGCCCCGTCAGCCTCACGCACCCCGCCGAGCTGCCGTGACCTGCGGACCTCGTGGGCGAAGCGCGCACGGTACTCGGGCTCGAACACGAACTCCGGCCGCACCACCTTGACGGCCACGGGCCGGTCGTCGGTGTCCAGGGCGAGGTACACGTGACCCATGCCGCCCGATCCCAGGGGGGAGACGATCCGGTAGGGGCCGAAGCGGTCGGGGGCTCCCGATGCGGGTGTGTACACGGTGGCCTCAGCCGATCTCGTTGACGACGTCGAGGGTGTCGGGGGCCAGGAGCAGCAGGGTGTCTCCCGCGAAGGTCGCGATCACCTCGTCGCGGGGGTGCACGGCGAGGATCTCGACCAGCAGGGTGTCGCCGGTGACCTGTTCCTCCCCGGTGGCCACGTCCCAGACACGGCCCCCCGACGGGCCCGACGCGGTGAGCCGCAGACCGGAGGAGTAGAGGGTGCGCCCGTCCGAGGAGAAGGCCGTCGCCCGGTAGCCGCGTTCGGTCCCGATCGTGCGCACGGTCTCGCCCGACTCGTAGTCGTACAGGGCGATGTCGTCGTCCGGCAGCCGCACGGCCACGATCGGTTCGGTGGGGGAGAAGGCGTGCGGACCCCAGTCGGCCCCCAGCTCACCGAGCCCGCCCAGCACCCTGGGGTCCCCGCCCAGCGACGCCACCTCGTACATCGTCACCAGGGGTTGGTCGTACTGGTGCCTGACCAGCAGGTACCGGCCGTCCGGCGTGAAGTGCGTGCCGGACACCGGGCCCTCCTGCGCGGTGGTGAACACGACCTCGTCCTCCTCCCAGTCCCAGACGTACAGGCGGGGCGCGTCGGGGTGGGAGGCCACCATGGCGACGAGGGAGCCGTCCGGGCTCACGGAGACCGCGCCGTACTCCTCGGGTTCCGGAGCCCCGCCGCCGGGATCGAACAGAGCGAGGACGCCGTGGTCGGGGCCGAAGACCGTCGTGGTGTCCGCGTAGGTGCCGACCACGGTGCCGTCGTCGGCGACGTCGAAGGAGGACGGTTGGGGGTCGAAGCGGTGCCGGAACCGGCCGCTCTCCCAGTCCCAGAGCGTCATCGCGTCCGTGGTGTGCACGTACACGCCGGAGCCGTCCGGGGTGAAGGCCATGGCGTTGACAAAGGAGCCGAACCCGGTCTCACCGTCCCACTCCTCGGCCGGATCGTCCGCCGTCCCGGAGGTGTCGGGGTTCCCCGGGACCGGAGCGGAGCGCCGCTCGTTCCCGTCGTCGTGACCGGCCTCCCCGCCGGTGGACCAGGGGGAGGCCGCGGCCAGGCCCGCCCCGGCGGCCAGGACGAGGGCGGCCGCGACCGCTCCGGCGAACAGCGGGGCGCGTCGGCGCCGACGCGGTGCGGTGGACGGGTGCTCCGAGTGGGCCACGGAGTCCCGGACGACCTGGTCGGCCTCCTCCTCGTGGGCGGCGACGGACCGGTGCACCGGGGCGGGCAGCCAGCCGTGCTCGGCGGTGGGGGCGGGGACCGAGGCGAGCTCGCGCGCGACGGCCTCGGCGCGGGGGCGCCCGGCGGGGTCCTTGGTCAGGCACCGGGCCAGGAGCGGGCGCAGGTCTTCCGGTACGCCGTCGAGGACGGGGTCGCCGCCCACCACGCGGCGCAGGACGTCGGCCGGTCGGCCGGTGCCGAACGGGGGCCGGCCCGTGGCGGCGAAGACCACCACCCCGGCGAGGGAGAACACGTCGCTGGCCGGGGTGGCCTCGCCGCCCGTCACCTGTTCTGGGGAGGTGTAGGAGGGGGTGCCGAAGGTCTGCCCGGCACGGGTGAGCACGGTGCCCTCGACAGCGCGGGCGATACCGAAGTCGATCACCTGTGGGCCGCGCGGCGACAGCAGCACGTTGCCCGGTTTGAGGTCGCGGTGCATCAGACCGGCGTCGTGGACCGCCCGGACGGCGGTGGCCAGGCCCAGGGTGAGGACCCGCAGGGAGCCCTCGGGCAGCGGGCCGTCCCGGCGGACCGCTTCCCTGAGCGTGGGGCCGGGAACGTACTCGGTGGCCATCCACGGCGCGGCGGCGTCGGGGTCGGCGTCCACGACCGCCGGGGTGAACGGTCCGCGTACCCGCTGTGCGGTGCGGACCTCTCGGGCGAAACGGGCCCGGAACTCGGGGTCCCCGGCGAGCTCCTCCCGGACCACCTTCAGCGCGGCCAGCCGACCTTCCGGGGTGCGGGCCAGGTAGACCTGACCCATCCCGCCCGAGCCGACCCGGGCCAGCACCCGGTGCGGGCCGATGAGGCGGGGATCGTCGGGTGACAGCGGGCGCAAGGGCGGTCAGCTCCTCCGGGGCGGCGTGGGCGGGGCCGGTTACCAGTGTGCCCTGCTTGGCGGAGGTTCCTCTCAGCGCCCGGGGGAGGGAGGGACGGGGGCCAGCCGACGACGGGACGGCCTCACCGCAGTCCGACGACGCGGTGGGGGTTCCCTCCCCCGGGGAACTCCCGGAGGACGACGGCACCCGGCACCGCGCGGAAGGTGGAGGGCCCCACCTCGCGGTCGGCGCGCGCGATGCTCGGTATGCCGGTCGTGTCCACGTCGACGGGGAGGGGAACGCGCGGATGCTCGTCGGTGTCCCAGCCGAGGACGGCCATGTCCTGGTCCTCACCGGTGTCCACCATGCGGATCTTCAACAGCGCGTTCTCCAGGACCAGGAAGTTGTTGAGGCTCCCGCGCGCGACCTCCGTACTGGTCACGACCCTGTGCCGCACGCTTCCGTCGAAGTCCCGCAGCTCGTAGGTCAGGGCCCGGCCCCCCGAATCCCCTTCGGCTCCCTCTCGGACGGTCAGGTAGCCGTCGGGCAGGACCCGGAGGAGCGGATGCTCGACGGTACTGGGGATGTCGTCGCCCAGGACCCGGCCGGAGGCGGTGTCGATGACGACCGTCCCCCGTTCCTCGGCGATGTTCTGGAGGACGAGAAGATCTCCCACCACTCCGAAGTCGGCCTCGGCGGAGGGGCTGGGTACGGGGAAGACGTCCGGGTCGGGGCTGTAGTCCGTGCCCTGGGCGAGGCGCCAGAGTTCCCCTCCGTCGGTCTGGTCCAGGCCCACCGCGACCGGTTCCCGGAAGGGGCAGGAGAACTCGACCACCACCTGGTCCCCCGTGAGGACTCCTTGGGAGACCTCTCCCAGTTCGCCCTCCTCGCACGCGGGAATCGTCGACTCCCACCCCTGTCGGCCTTCTCCCCAAGGGGTCATGGAGACGCGGGCCCGGTGGTCGGCGTCGGCGGTGAAGCGTCCGTGGTCGCCGATCAGCCCCGCTTCCGTGACGGTGAACTGGGAGGGCCCCGACGCGTCGTGGTCGAGTCGCGCGATCTCCTGGCCGGATGCGGCGTCGAGAAGGACCATGGTCCGCCCGGGGGAGAAGGCGACCACCGACCCGTCGGGGGACACGGAGAGGTCCGTGTCCTCGTGGCCGGAGTGGTGGTCCGGGAGGAGGAAGCTCCAGGTCTCCTCACCGGTGGAGGTGTCCAGGGCCACCACGCCGTTGTCGAGCTCCATGACCGCTCCCGTGGCGGAGGGGTGGACGGCCCGGACGGTCCGGCCTGCGGGTGCCTCCCACACCCAGGCCGCCTCGGTGACCGTCGTGGGAACGGGACGCGCGTCGGCTGAGGTGGCCGTCGTGCGGTGTTCGACCGTGTTCCCCGCCAGCGGTTCCGGGGAGCCCGCGACGTCCCCTGGGCCGTCTCCCGCGCCGCATGCGGAGACGGCTACACAGAGAGCGGCGATCGCGGCGATCCCGGGCACCCGCCCTGGTGCGAGTCCCCTCGGTGCTCTCGGTCGCGGAGGGGGAGGTGATCCCGTGCCATCCGTCGCCATCAGCCCAGTTCTCCGATCTCCTCGAAGGTGTCCGGGTCGACGAGCACCAGCCTGCTGTCAGCGGTGGTGGAGGCGGCGAGCACGGTGCCGTCCGGGTGCGGGACGAGCGCGCTGTAGGCGCCGATGGCCCCGTTCCCCTCGGCGAGGTCCTCACCGGTCTCCAGGTCCCACACGTAGGTCCGGGACCGCCACGCTCCGGTCTCCGTGCTCACCTGCCAGGTCGCGTACACGCGCTCGCGCCCGGAGTCCACCTGGAGCCTGGTGAGCACGGGCGAGTCGTCGGACTCGAACTCGTCCCGGGTGAACGAGGCGACCTCCGTTCCGGTCGTGTAGTCGGAGACAACCACCCGGTCGTCCTTGAGGAAGGCCACCTGGGTCCGCCCCGGTACCGCCGCCAGTCGGGTCGTGGTGGCCCCGGTCAGGGAGTGGACCTCCTCGCCGGTTCCGGAGTCCCAGACGTGGACGGTGCCGTTGGCGATGGTGGCCAGGTGCCGGTCGTCCACGAACACCGTGCTGTGGTGCAGACCCGGCGCCATGGTCGCGCCCGCCTCGCCGGTGGCGGTGTCGACCACCACGGTGCTGTCCTCGCGGCGGGTGCTGTACAGCGTCACCGCGAGCAGGCCGCCGTCCGGGGAGAAGGCCAGGTTCTCGACGTCCTTCGGTTTCAGCGTCCAGAGACCGTCGGCGTTGGGACCCTCCTGGCCGCCCAGCTGCTCGGTGGCCTCCCCGGTGGCCAGGTCGTAGGTGTGGCCGATCCGCACCGCGTGCTCGCGGCCCTCGTAGCCGACGGACTGGCCAGCGGCCACGGTGCAGCCGACCGGGGAGAACACCGGCCGGACCACCGCGGACGCGTCCGCGGTGGGCAGGGCGAGCAGTGTGCCCGCCTCCCAGTCCCAGGCGGTCAGACCGGCCGAGGAGGTCGCGGCGAGCACCCTCCCGTCGCCGGAGAAGACCGGGTCCCAGTACGTCGTGCCCTCGGGCGGGTGGTCCTCCGGGGCGGGGAACCCGGAGTCGTCCGGGCATCCCTCTCCGGTGACCAGCGCGGTCCCGGCCCGGGGGTCGGGGTCCGGCCCGTCCTGGTCACGGTCGTCCCCGAAGCCCTGGAGGGCGACCACTGCACCCGCACCGGCCAGCACCACCAGGGTCAGGGCCGCCGCCCCCACGGCCAGTGGTCCGACGCGTCGACGGCGGTCGGCGCCCCGTCCCCCGGTCCCGCCCGAGCCGTCGCCGGCGCCCGGACCCGAACCGGACCCCGGTCCGGGGTCGCTCTCCAACGCGGCCGCCTGGGCCTCGGCGACCCGCTCGACGCGGGCCCGCACCCCCGAGCCCCAGGCCGCGGGTTCGGCCGGGCCGCCCAGCATCCGCACCAGGTCGTGCGCGCTGGGGCGCAGCCGGGGATCGCGCTTGAGACAGGTGTCGATCAGACCGCGCAGCTGGAGCGGCACCCGGGCCAGGCCGTCCGGACCCTCCACGCCGCTGGCCGCGTAACACAGGGTGGACGCCCACGAGAAGACGTCCGTGGCCGGGGTGGCCCCGCCCTCGGGCGCCGCGAACGCCGGGTGCGGCGCGCGCTGTGCGGTGTCGCTGATCGCCCACTCCAGGCCGGGGTCGGCCAGCCGGGCGGCGTCGGCCGACACCAACACCCCGTCCGGCCAGAGCGAACCGTGTGCGCGGCCCGCCGCGTGCAGCTCCTCCAGGGCCAGGGCGAGCGCCAGCGCGAGCGCGCGCAGGTCCTCGACCGGCAGCGGGCCGTGGGCGGCCACGAGCTCGGCCAGGCTGGGACCCGGGGGCCGGGCCACCGCGACCCACGGCACCGCCCCGCCGAGATCGGCGTCCCGCACCCCGCACACGTACGCGCCGCCCAGCCCCCGCGCCGCCTCCACCTGCCGGGTGAAGGCGGCGCGGAAGGACGGGTCGGTGGCGTACTCCGGCCGGACCACCTTGACCGCCACCGGGCCCTCCACGCGCTCGCCACCCAGGTAGACGCGCGCGTAGGCGTCCTCGCCCAGGCGTGCGCGGAGGCGGTGGGGGCCGACGGAGGGAGGGTCGTGCGGGTGGAGGGGGAACATGGGGCCTTCCCGGGAGCGGAACGGAAGCGGAGGGGCGGCGCGGGGCCCGGCGAGGGGGCGTGCGGCGGGGAGGTGTGCCACCACGGGGCGCGGCGGTGCGGCGGCTAGAAGCGATCGAGGATGCGCAGCTCCTGGGCGTCCACCACCCACATGCCGTTGCCCGTGGCGGGCACCCCGGTGATGACCTCGCCCTCGGGGTGCACGCTGATCTCCCACAGGAAGCCCTGGTCCGCGTCGGCGGTCAGCTCCTCCCCGGTGGAGTACTCCCAGACCTTCATGATCCCCAGCGCGGGATCGAGGTCCGACGGGAGGAAGGTCGCGTACACGCGGTCCGCCGCCACGCCGTACTTGACGTCGAACAGCGTGAGCTCCTCGTCGAGGTTCTCGGTGACGTAGGAGGTGCGCTCGTCGGTTTCGGAGAGCAGGTCCTGCACGTGCGCACCCTTCGGGTCGGGGTAGGCCAGCGTCCTCTCGTCCACGAACCGCAGAGCGGAGGGGTTGGTGCTCGGGACGCCCTCTCCCTCGGCGATCGTCTCCCCGGTCTCGGTGTCCCAGACGGTCGTGCGCCCGAGGAGGTCCTGCGCGGCGAGGTATCCGCCCTCCGGGGACACCGCGACCGACAGGACCGTACTGCTGCCGGTGCGGTGGGTGGCGACCAGCTCCCCGGTGTCCAGGTCGTACACGGACACGCCCGAGTCGACCTGCACGTCCCGGTTGCCGACCACCAGCCGCTCGCCGTCCGGGGTGAAGGCCACCGCGCCCGCCTCGTACCCCTCGGCCAGCACCGTCACCTCCCCGCTCTCCAACGAGTACACGTACGCCCCGTCATCGGAGGCGTAGGCCAGTTCGCAGTCGTCGGGGCCGAAGACCGGATGGCCGTACCGGGCGCCGATGTCGGCCTCGATGAGGGCGACCTCCTCCTGTTCCCGCCAGTCCCACAGGGCCACTCCGCCGGTCCCGGAGACCGCGAGCACCTCGCCGTCGTTGGAGAAGCCGGTGAAGAAGACGCCCTCCTCGTCGTTGGGCACCGTCAGTTCGTCCTGGGCCGCCTCCGTGTACGCGGGCGCCAGGTGCTCCTTGGGGGAACACACCTCGCGGTCCGAGGCGCCGGGCTCCTCCTCGGGCGCGGCCCCCGTGCCGAAACCGGGGAGACCGGCGTCCCGCGCCGCCCACACGCCGACCCCGCCCACCAGGGTGAGCGACACGACGGCGGCACCGGCGACCAGCAGACGGCGGCCGAGCGCCCCCCGCCCCCGGCCCGCGCCCGCCGTGCGGACCGTGTTCGCGTACTCCTCGGAGACGGCGTCGATCCGCGCGACGGCGGCCGGCGACAGCCAGTCGGCGGCGGACGCCGCCGGGGGAGTGGGGCCGCCGAGGGCCTGGAGCACCTGGGCCGCGTTGGGGCGGCGCGCGGGGTCCTTCTCCAGGCAGGCGGCGACGATCCCGCGCAGCGACGCGGGCACCCCGTCCAGGTCGGGCTCCAGGTGCCCGATCCGGTACAGCACCGCCGAGGGGTGTCCTTCACCGAAGGGGCCGTCGCCGGTCAGGGCGTGGACCAGCACTCCGCCGAGCGCGAAGACGTCGGCGGGCGGTCCGCTGTCCTGCCCGCTCACGGTCTCGGGGGCCATGTACCCCGGGGTGCCGCTGATCCGCTCCTCCTCGGCCTCCCCCGGGTCCTCCATCGCCCGGGCGATACCGAAGTCGATCACCTGTGGACCCGTCGCGGACACCATCACGTTCCCGGGCTTGAGGTCGCGGTGGACCAGCCCGGTGGCGTGCACCCGCTCCAGGGCCTGCGCGATGCCCCGCCCCATGAACCGCACCGTGGGCTCGGGCAGGGGCCCGGTGTGCCGCACCAGGTCCTGGAGCGAGGGGCCCATGACGTACTCGGTGGCCAGCCACGGTGTCTGGCCGGAGGTGTCGGCGCCCAGCACGCGCGGCGTGTAGTTGCCGTGAACGCGCCGGGCGAGTTCGAGCTCGCGGGCGAAGCGCCCGCGAAACCCCGGGTCGTAGGCGTACTCGGCGCGGACCAGCTTCACGGCGGCGGGAGAGCCCGCCGGGTCCAGCCCGAGGTAGACGCGGCCCATGCCGCCGGAGCCCAGGAGGGCGACGACGCGGTAGGGGCCGACCCGGCCGGGGTCGTTCGGGGAGGGGTGCTCCATGCTGCCTTCCGGAGTGTCAGCTCACCTCGGCGACGACCTCGAGGTCGTCGTCCAGGATGAGGATGGTGTGCGTGCCGCCCTCGGGCGGGGAGGCGGTGGCGATGAACTCGCCGTCCGGATGGGCCCCCATGGGGGAGTTGAGGACCAGGTTGTCGGTGGGGACGAGGTCGCCGCTCTCCGCGTCCCAGACGAACCCGGGGTGGTCGCTGAAGTCGGAGGTGGCGCCGTAGACCCGGGAGCCGTCGACGGAGATCTGCACGTCGACGAGGTCGTCGGAGTCCATGCCGGGGTCCTCCAGGTCGCGGACCTCACCCGTCTCGATGTCCGCGACGCTCACCCGGTCGCGGCCGTTGACCATCGCGAGGGTCCGGCCGTCACCGGCCAAGGAGACCTGGTAGTAGGAGGCGCCCCGGAAGGTCTGGAGCACCTCGCCGGTCTCGGGGTCCCAGACGTACACGCCGAGGTAGGTCGAGTAGCCGGGTTCGGTGACGATGCCGACGAGCGTGGAGTCGTCCGGTGTGTAGAAGAGGTCGGTCAGCATGCCGTCGACGGGGAACTCGCGCACGATCTCCCGGGTGTCGACGTCCCACACCTGGATGTGCGGCGCGCCCTCCACGGTGCCGTCCGCCGAACCGAGGGTGGCCACACGGGCGCCGTCGGAGGTGAGCGCGGGCATGTCGAACTGTCCGCGCACCTCGTCCACGTCGTTGCCGAGTACCGCGACCCGGTTGTCGCTGCCGCCGTCCCACACCTCGACGTAGTTCGCCGTGGTGCCCGCCGCGAACCCCTGCGGGGTGATCATGGCCCCGGTCGGCGTGGGGGAGTAGACGTCGACCCGGGTCCCCTCCCGCCAGTCCCAGGTGGCGAGCGTGTTGGAGCCGAAGACGTGCATCAGCTCGCCGTCCTCGGAGAAGGCGATGTCGTAGAGGAAGCCCTCGAAGGAGGCCGGAACGGGTTCGTCCGGATCTGCTTCCGCCCCGCCGTCCCCGCCGTCCCCGTCAGGGTCGTCGGCGGCCTCCTCCTGCGGGGGTATGTCGGCGCTGTTCGCGGAATCCTCCGAAGCGAGGGGGAACGCGTTCAGGGCCAGGGCGCCGCCGCCCACCAGCACCAGAGCCGCCACGGCCGCGCCCGTGACCAGGGCGATTCGGCGGCCGCGCCCCTTCCCCGGAGCGCCGTCCTGCCGGCCCCTGGCGCCGCTGGTCGGGGCCGTCGGGGGTCGGGCCTCCTCGGCCCGCTTGGTCTCGTTCGCCTTCGCGCTGATCTGCTCGTTGACCTGGGCGGGCAGCCACCCGTGCTCGGCGGAGGGCAGCGGCAGCACCGACGCCTCCCGTTGGAGGGTGTCGGCGTCCGGGCGCCGCTCCGGGTCCTTGGCGAAACAGCGGGAGAGCAGGTCCCGCAGCGGCCCCTCCGGGACCGCCCCCAGGTTCGGCTCGCCCTTCATCACCCGGGTGAGCGTGCTGACCGGACTGCCCTCGCCGAACGGCGGCCCGCCGCTGGCCGCGAACACCGCGACGCCCGCCAGGGAGAAGACGTCGGCGCTCGGTGTGACGCCCTGACCGGTGACCTGCTCGGGGGAGGTGTAGGAGGGGGTGCCGAAGGTCTGACCGGTACGGGTGAGCACGGTGCCCTCGACGGCGCGGGCGATGCCGAAGTCGATCACCTGGGGGCCGCGCGGTGACAGCAGGATGTTGCTGGGCTTGAGGTCGCGGTGCATGAGCCCGGCGGCATGGATCGTGGCGAGCGCGCGGGCCAGCCCCAGGACCAGGACCCGTAGCGACTCCTCGGGGAAGGGGCCGTTCGCCCGGACCGCCTCCTTGAGCGTGGGGCCGGGAACGTACTCGGTGGCCATCCACGGCGCGGCGGCGTCGGGGTCGGCGTCCACGACCGCCGGGGTGAAGGGGCCGCGGACCCGTCGCGCGGCCCGGACCTCGCGGGCGAACCGGGCCCGGAACTGGCTGTCGTGCGCCAGGTCCTCCTTGACCACCTTCAGGGCGCACAGGTGACCTTCGGGCGTGCGGGCCAGGTACACCTTGCCCATGCCGCCCGCGCCGAGGCGGGCGAGGAGCCGGTGGGGGCCGATGGAGTTCGGGTCGTCGGGGGAGAGGGGCTGCACGGCGGCGGGGGTCCTTACTGCGTGCGACTGCCGTGCTGGGTGGAGTGTTACGGCAGGTCCGGGGGAGCCCCGGGGGTGGCGTTGTACCCCGCCAATGTAGCCGGTCCGCGACAAACCACCCAGGTGTGTGGCCTGATCCGGTCGGGTGCGGCGGGTGCGGCGGGTGCGGCGGGTGCGGCGGGTGCGGCGGGTGCGGCTGCCGTGGCACGAGGAGGCGCACGGGAGGACGGCGCGGCAGGGACGCGGGGGCACGGCCGGGCGGGCGCGTAGGGCGCACGGGTGGACCGGGCGGGCGCGCGACGGGTCCGTGGGGCGGGTGAGGGGGGCGCCGGGGCTCGGCGCGCCGGGTCACCGCGTCTCGGCGCGCGTGGGCACGGCGACGGTGCGGCGGGCGCGGTGCGGTGGGTGTGCGGGCCCCGCCGTCGCGTCGGTTCGCGGGAACGGGCGGGGCGCCGAGGAAGGTGTCGTCGTCAGCCGGATGGCCGAACGGAGTCGCCCGGGGAGGCCTGGGTCAGGCGGCGACCGGCTGGCGGTGCGTGTAGTAGTGCGCGGGCTCGGGAACCTGGGCGAACGGGTTCAGGAGCGCGGCGGCACCGGCGGGGTCGCTCGCGGGGTGCGAGATCGTGCCGCCCTGGAAGAGGTCGTTCCAGAAGAAGCGGCCGTCGCGGCACCAGACGTTGACGTCGCGCATCACGGAGGCGACGGCCATCTCGGAGGTGCCGGACCAGTAGAGGGGGCGGGAGGCGACCGCGGCGAGCTCGCCCAGCAGCGCCGTGATCGCGCGCTCGGCGCAGAACGCGTGCCGGGGCTTGTGCTTGACTCGTCTGGCGAGGGCCGACTTCGCCCGGGAGGCCCGGGGATTGTTCAGGCGCCAGTGACTCAAGGTCGTCTCCAGTGTGTGTCGGGATACCGCGGGTGTGCTGACCGTGTGTGCTTGTGGCGGCCACGTCGCCGCGGCGTGAGTTCCGTTCACCGCGCCGTTGTCGGGCGTTGGTGACATCCCTCCGCGAAGTTGGCGAGGCCCGAACGGTGTCGTTACCTCGTAGTTATTCTTCGCGCTCCGGATGCTAGCAGTAACTGACCCCTCGTAGTCGAGGCTTCATCGAGTGACGCATCTCACACACAACAACTGCGCATGGTCGTGTTTGAGGCCAAAAAGTCCAGGTCAGTTCGGGTTTTTCGGACAGATGTACCCGTGATGATTTTGAGATAAAGAAGCCGTAGTCCCGTCCTGGTTGTCACGGGTCTCACCCCGTTTCCGCACCCTTGGCGCATTGGTGATCACTCATGGTGATCAAACATGCCTTGCCGGGTCTTTGCCGTACCGCGGAGCTTCCTTGCCGCCTCCGGCGTCCCCTGTCGTTGGGCGTGTTCCCGTCCCCGTCGCGTGCCTGGTCACCCCGGTGTGATGAGCGTTCGGCGACCTGGAGGACACTGGAGAGCGGTGCGAACGAGGAGAGAAGCAGCGAAGTGACGCAGACCCACACATCCGGTGACAGGACATCCGTAAAGGGACGAGTTTCCGTGGAGCCGGTGGGCGGTACCCGGGCCTGGCTGGTATGGGGTGTCGCGGTCGCGGGCTACTTCCTGGCCATGCTGCACCGCAACGGGTTGGGCGTGGCGGCCCTGGAGGCGCAGAGCAGGTTCGACGTCGGCCCGGCGCTCCTCTCCCTCCTGCCGATGCTCCAACTGCTCGTGTACGTGCTCCTCCAGGTGCCCGCCGGACTCCTGGCCGACCGGCTCGGCCCCCGGTACACGCTGGGAATGGGCATGGTCGCCATGGCCGTCGGCTCCCTCCTCTTCGCCCTGGCACCCGGGATCGAACTGGCGGTGGCCGGGCGGTTCCTCATCGGCCTCGGCGACGCGCTCGTGTTCCTCAACGTCATCCGGCTCGCCGCCCTGTGGTTCCCGCGCTCCCGCTACGCGCTGGTCAGTGGACTGACCGGGGTCGTCGGCGGTACCGGCCAGGTGGCCAGCGCGGCCCCGCTGGCCTGGGCGCTCGACGGGATCGGGTGGGAGGCCGCCTTCCTCGCCACGGCCAGCATCACGGTGCTCATGGCCCTGATGGTGCTCCTGGTCGTCCGTGACCGTCCGGCAGGAGCCGCGGGGCGGTCCACGGTGGCCGACCCCATCTCCGTCTGGGAGGCGCTCAGGGAGGCGCTGAGGGCGGACGGGCCCCGGATCGGCATGGCGCACCACGCGGCCGTCATGGCGCCGTTCACGATGATGATGGTGCTGTGGGGCTACCCCTTCCTCGTGGGCGGCCTGGGGCTGTCCGAGGGCACCGCGGCCCTCACCCTCACGGGACTGGCCGCCGGTGCGCTGTGGCTGGCGCCCGTCGCGGGCGTGCTCGTCGGCCGCTGGCCCGGGGTGCGGGTGTACTTCGCCCTCGCCCTGAGCGGCACGCTGACGGCGGGGTGGCTACTGCTCGTGGTGTGGCCCGGCGGAGTCCCGGTGGCGGTGGGGGTCGCGGTGCTGGCGGTGAGCGCCCTGGGGCAGACCATGGCGCCCACCGTCTCCTTCGACTTCGCCCGTGACGGCATCCCGGCGAGCCGCACCGGGGTGGCGTCGGGGTTGGTGAACATGAGCGGCTTCACCACGGCCGTGGTCTGCACGGTGGCGGCCGGGGCGATCCTCCAGGCCGTGCCGGAGGGGCCGACCGGCTACCAGTGGGCGTTCACCCCGATGGCGGTCGCGACGCTGTTGTCGAGCTGCGTGCTGGCCGTGTTCATCCGCCGCCGCGCCCGCCGCGCGCGCCACGCGGCCCAGTAGTCCCGGCGAAGGGACCACGGCGCGGGCGGCAGGGGTGTTGGCGCCGTCCCTGCGCGGGGAGGGGCGGCACCAACACCCCCTCCGTGACCTCGTGGCGCGAGACCCTGTCAGTCAAGCCCGTGGACGGGCCGACGGGTGACCCTGTCCGAGATCGGTCTGGCCGCCGCCGAACCGATCGACGATCATGTGGGGCTGGCCTTCCCACGATCACTATCCGCCGCCCTCCAGACGGCGGGTACCTTCTGGAGCAGCATGGACCGCCGCCACTTCCTCACCGCCACCGCCTTCAGCGCCGCCGCCTTCGGCCCGCCCACCCTGCGTTGGCTCTCCCAGAACACCGACGACGCCTCCGCCCACACCGGTGGGCGGCGTATCGGCCGCGCCGACATCACGGAGTTGAGCGAACTCGCGGAGCAGGCCCGTCACACCGACTCCCGATTCGGGGGCGCCAGCGCCGGGGTGTCGGCGGTCGCGGTGTGCCTGCGTGACGTGGCCTCGCCCATGCTCGGCGGCACCTACACCGATGCCGTCGGCAAGGAGCTGTTCGCCGCCACCGCGGTGCTGGGGCGCCTGGCCGGGTGGGCCGACTTCGACGCCGGCCACCACCCCCGTGCCCAACGCCAGTTCATCCAGGCGCTACGGATGTCGCGAGCCGCCGGAGAGGTCGCCTTGGGCGGCTACGTCCTCTCGTGCATGGCGTTGCAGGCGTGCCTGCGCGACTACCACGACGACGCCCTGGACATGATCGACGCCGCCACCTCCGCCACCCGGCACAGTCCGCCCCGGGTGCGAGCGTTCCTCTACCTCGTCGAGGCCCGCGTGCACGCTCGTGCCCGGTCTCCGAAAGCGGCGGGCCAGGCGCTGGCCGTCTCCGAACGGCTGCTGGAGCGGGCCGACTCCCGCACCGGGGACGATCCGACCTGGATCGACTTCCACACCCGGGCCCGCCTGGCGGCCGACGCCGTGGAGATCCACCGTGACCTCGGCCGCCCCGCCGAGGCGTTGCGGTGGAACGAGGAGGCGACCATGCCCGCCGACCGGTTCGCCCGCTCCTACGGCATCCGTATGGCCGTGGTCTCCTCCGCGCACGTCCAGGCCCGGGATCTGGAGGCCGCCCTGCCCGCCGCGCACACCAGCGTGGACATCCTCGGTCGCGTGGCCAGCCAGCGGGCCCGGGACTATCTGGACGACCTGGTCGGCCGGTTCGCGCCGTGGCGGTCGGAACCCGAGGTACGGCTCCTGACGGACCGTGTCGGTTCGGGCGCCTCCCCGAGCACCCAGAGGTAGGGCGGGGGCCGCCGGGCGCGTTCCCTCTTGCCTTGTCCTCTCGCGCGCGGGCGCGCGCGAGAGGACAACGGAGCCGGGCAGCCCGGAACAAGGAGAAGGGGCGGGACGATGGCTCGTCCCGCCCCTCACCCGCTTCGGAAGCCTAGAAGGCCTCTTCGGGGACCTCCATGAGACCCAGGTTCACGTTCTGGGCGATCTTCAGCTCCGACTCCACGCGCGGCAGGAACTGCTCGGCGAAGAAGCGCGCGGCGGCGATCTTGCCGGTGTAGAAGTTCTTGTCGTCGTCGCTGGCGCCGTCGACGCTGTTCAGCGCGATCTCGGCCTGGCGGAGCAGCAGCCAGGCGAGCACGACGTCACCGAAGGCGAACAGCAGGCGGACGGAGTTCAGGCCGACCTTGTACAGCTCGCGGGAGTCCTCGGCGGAACCCATCGCGTGGCCGACCATGATCTCGACGATCTTCTCGACCTGGCCGAGGGCGCCCAGCAGGAGCGCGCGCTCCTCCTTGAGCTGGCCGTTGCCCGCCTCGCTCTCGGCGAAGGCCTTGATCTCGGCGGACAGCGTGCCGATGGCCTGGCCGCCGTTCTTCACGATCTTGCGGAAGAAGAAGTCCTGGGCCTGGATCGCCGTGGTGCCCTCGTACAGCGTGTCGATCTTGGCGTCACGGATGTACTGCTCGATCGGGTACTCCTGGAGGAACCCGGAGCCACCGAGGGTCTGGAGGGACTCGGCGAGCAGCGCGTAGGAGCGCTCCGAGCCCACGCCCTTGACGATGGGCAGCAGGAGGTCGTTCATGGCCTCCAGCGCGGTGGCGTCCTCGCCCTTGGCGTGGGCGATCTGGATCGCGTCCTGCTGGGTGGCGGTGAACAGGACCAGCGAGCGCATGGCCTCCACGTACGCCTTCTGCGTCATGAGGCTGCGGCGCACGTCCGGGTGGTGCGTGATGGTGACCTTGGGGGAGTCCTTGGCGCCGGCGAGGTCGTTGCCCTGCACGCGGTTCTTGGCGTACTCCAGGGCGTTGAGGTAGCCCGTGGACAGGGTGGCGATGGCCTTGGTGCCGACCATCATGCGCGCGTACTCGATGACGAGGAACATCTGGCGGATGCCGTCGTGCTTGTCGCCGACGAGGTAGCCGATGGCGGGGTGCTTGTCGCCGAAGGTCAGCTCACAGGTGGTGGAGGCCTTGAGCCCCATCTTGTGCTCGACGTTGGTGACGTAGGCGCCGTTGCGCTCGCCGAGGGAGCCGTCCTCGTTCACCAGGTACTTCGGCACGAGGTAGAGCGAGAGGCCCTTGGTGCCGGGGCCGGCGCCCTCGGGGCGGGCCAGCACCAGGTGGAAGATGTTCTCGGTCATGTCCTGCTCGGCCGAGGTGATGAAGCGCTTCACGCCCTCGATGTGCCAGGTGCCGTCGCCCTGGTCGGTGGCCTTGGTGCGGCCCGCGCCGACGTCCGAACCGGCGTCCGGCTCGGTGAGCACCATGGTGGCGCCCCAGCCGTTCTCGATGGCCTGCTCGGCGAACTTCTTCTGCGCCTCGTTGCCCTCGGAGTGCAGGATGCTCGCGAAGCCGGGACCGGCCGAGTACATGTGGATGGAGGGGTTGGAGCCCAGGATCAGCTCGGCGGCCGACCACACCAGGGAGCGGGGGGCGCCGAGGCCGCCCAGTTCCTGGGGCAGGTCGAGGTTGTACCAGCCGGCGTCCATGTAGGCCTGGTAGGACTTCTTGAGGCTCTCGGGGAGGGCGACGGTGTTGGTCTTGGGGTCGAAGACCGGCGGGTTGCGGTCGGCGTCCTCGAAGGACTCCGCGATGACACCGGTGGCGAGACGGTTGATCTCGTCCAGGATGGTGCGCGCGGTCTCCTCGTCCAGCTCCTCGAAGGGGCCCTGGCCCAGGACGTCCTGGCGCCGGAACAGCTCGAAGAGGTTGAACTCGATGTCGCGCAGGTTGCTCTTGTAATGCGTCATGGACAGCTCCGCTGTGTCCCTGGCCGCGGTGTCTGTACACGCGGATCTACCGACTAGTAACAAGTCAATGTTACTACCCAGTAGATGAAGATGCCAGTGGCGGTAGACACTTGTGGCCCCAGGGTCAGGTCAAGGAAGCGGCCTCGCAGGTCAAGAGGGGTTCATGTGCCCAACGGGACCAGAGTCAGCACCGTCCGGTCGACCCCGTCCAGGTGGAGCAGCGCGTTGGCCGCGTCGTCGGCGAACCCCGACACCACCAGTGAGCGCAGGCCCAGCGCCGCCGCGCACAGCGTCAGGTTCTGCGCCACGTGCCCGCACTCCTGGAGCAGCAGCCGCAGCGCCCGCTGACCGTATCCCTGGCGCAGGCGTCCCACGTCCCCCACCAGGAACACCAGGGCGCCCGCCGTCGAGGCCACCACCCCCGGACGGCCGTCCGCCTGCTCCCGGAGGAACGGAGAGAGCTCGGTCAGCCGGTCGGCCTCCGGCGGCCCGTCCGCCCGAAGGAGCCGATGCCCCTCCGGCTGATACCGGTACACCCCCGGTTCCAGGCCCGCCACGTGCCGGGCCACCACCCACACCTCGGTCGGGTAGGCCGCCCCCGGTGAAGGGTGCGTGCGCGGCGGCGCGTGCCGACCGGGCTGGTCGGCGCGAACCCGGCTGATCCCGGCGCCGTGCCCGAGCACAGCGGACAGGTCGGTCAGCTCCAGGTGCGAGCCCAGGTCCCCGTGGTCGCTGTTGCGCTCGGCCAGCACCCGGTCGAGCGGCGCGTCGAGCGGTCCGGGCTCGGGCAGCGCCACCTCCGGAGCCTCCGAGGCGCCCTCCCGCACCCCCTCCGCCGGAACCTCGCGGGGCAGGTGCGCGCCCCCCATGGTGTCCGGCAGGTACTTGCTGGCCTCGAGGTAGGTGCGGTCGGGCGCGCCCACCCCGGGCTCGAAGTAGTCGCCCGGGGGCTCCCAGCGGGGGTAGGCCAGCGAGAGCAGCCAGGCGATGCGCCGCTCGTCGTCGATGTCCAGCCCGAGTCGGTTGTGCGTCATGTGCAGCAACGACCACACGATCCGGTCCAGCCCGTTGGCCAGGCCCTCCTGGACGCCGATCCGGCGCAGGCGGGCGATGGTCTCCCTCAGGGCGCGGTCCCACAGGTGGTGGGTGGAGGCGCCCTCGCCGGACACCAGCCGCTCCACCTGCGGGCGCCGTTGCAACCACCGGGAGGGCGCCGCGTGGAACAGCCGCTCCGCCTCCGCGCGTGCCTGGGTGCCGCCGCGCGCCACCTCGGCCGAGTAGTCCCAGGTGGCGTAGTACCCGCGGGCCTGCCGCACCGCCGTCACGTCGTCGAAGCCCAGGGCCCCGAAGGCGAGCGAGGTGAGGTCGACCGCGACCACCTGCCGCTGGTGGCGTTGGGGGGCCGACCGCAGCACGGCCAGCGCGATCCGGGTACTCGTGGCGAAGAAGTCCTCACAGGCCTCCAGCGCGCTCGGGCCGCCGTAACGCTCGGTCTCGGGCTCGTACACGGCGTCCACCACGTCGCCGTCGGCGTGCCACCGGGACGGGTCGGCCTGCGGGAGGTCGGCGTAGTAGGCGGCGCTGTCCAGGTCGAGGGCGGCCGCGGAGGTCTCCTTGGCCCGTTCCCGCATGAGGCCGGCGAACCCCGTGACCGCGTCCGGGTCGGCGTCCAGGAACCGGGCCCGCAGGTGGGGGCCGCCGTCCCAGTAGCGGAGGAAGAACCAGGAGGCCGCCCGCCCCGAGGACACCAGCCGTTCGGCCTCGGGGGCCAGGTGCTCCAGCAGGAAGGCGTCAATGTCGGTGCTGCTGCGGTGCAGGTACACGTACACGGCGGACCAGGCGCGGGTCATGGGGTCTCCGGGGCGGCGTCGACGGGGGTGTCCATGTAGGTGCCGCGCTCGGCGCGCACCCACAGCTGGTAGGCGGGGGTCTGGTCGGGGTGGAGGCCGAGGGCTCCGGCCCAGTCGGACTCGGAGTAGTTGCGCATGGGGCGGGCGCACAGGTCGGTGGCGGCCGCGCCGAGGCATCCCCACTGGGCGATCCACCCGAGGAGGACGTGCAGGGAGGTCTCGGCGTGGTCGGGTCCGAGGGCGCGGGCCCAGGCGGGGAAGTCCACGGCGAGGGTGTAGCCGAGGGTGGCCGAGAAGTTGGTCTCGCCGGTCCGGGGGACGGGAAGGGCGGGGCCCTCGGTACCGTCGGGGAACAGTTCGCGCACGGCCCGGTCGTCGACGCGGTCGTCCTCCAGCACGTGCCGGTACAGCCGCAGCGCGCGGGGGTGGGGGAGGGTGTCGTGTACCGCGCGGAGCGCCCGGACCAGCCCGGCGGTGACGGTGGAGCCGTCGTGCGGGCTGACGTACGCGCTGGTCACCAGGTTGGCCGTGGAGACCCCGCTGGTGCGTTCGTCCAGCCAGCGCCGCAGGCTCCGCCCGGCCGGGGCGACGGTGGTGACGATGTGTGCGGTGGCCTCGGGCGGGAGGGTCAGGCGCTTCGAGGGGCCGGAACCGGAGGGGAGCGGGGCGCCGGTGGGATTGGTGGGGCCCGAGATGGACATGGTCCCCGGGGTGTCTGAGGTGCCGGGATCGCTGTGGTCACCGGGGTCGGTGGGGCTGGTGGTGCTAGGGCCTTTGGTGCCAGAGTCGCCAGAGTCGCCAGCGGTGCCGGTGAAGCCGGAGGGGAGCGGGGCGCCGGTGGGGCCGGTGCTGTTGGGGCTGCCCGCGTCTCCCGGGCGGGACCCGGTGGCGGCCGGGGGGGCCAGGGTCACGGCGGCGACGGGGAGCATCCCCGAGGGCAGCAGCGGAGCCGCCTCCGCGCACGCCGGGTGCGCCGGGTCGGGCACGGTCGCGGCCCGCAGCCCGGCCCGCGTGAGCGTCAGCCCCAGCGCCGCCAGGAGGTGCCCGGCCTCCAGACGCGCCAAGGAGGGGCGCAACCTGCCGTACTCGGGCGGGTACCGGTGCCGGTCCACCGCCACCACCAGGCGGGCCCCCTCCAGGTCAGCGGGCACACCCCCGCCTCCACACGGTTGGAGGGCGTGCGACTGCGGGTCCACCCGCAGGCACCACCCGCCCCCCTCCGGCGCCACCAGGAAGAGGTCGGCCCCGAACAGCCCCCGAGGGGACGGGTAGGCGCGGTGCACCGGATACCGGTCCGCTGGCGAGATCCTGCGGACCCGCACCGCCTCCACGCACGCGGCGAGCAGGCGCTCGCCCGGCGTCCACGCCCCGCCGAGCGCGGGACCGGCCGGGTCCAGGTCGCGCAGCGGCGCCAGCGCGGGCAGCGGCGGACGCCTCTGACCGGCGACCGCGCGAGCCAGCCCGTTCGACGGCCCGGTTCCGAAGAACAGCGTCTCGACCTGGGTGACGTCCTTGTCGTGGGACTGCGCGTGGAAGTGCGCGAGCGCGTCCCCGAACCTGTCCGCGTCCCCGAACCCGTCCGCTCCTCCGGTCCCGTCCGTCACGGGAACGGGTGCGGTGCCGGGTACGTCCTGCCGGGCGCTTCCCATGGAACCCCTCCCTCGAACAGTTCGGACGCCCGGGACAGCCGCTCCAGGGAGCGGGTGCGGCGGTGCGTGTAGCCGAAGGTCATTGGCAGGGCCCCGGGCACGATCACCTTGACCGCCCGGGTGCCGGAGGCCGCCGTGTAGGGGGCACTGCTCTGGTCGACGACGACCACGTCCAGCCCGAGCCCGTGCGCCACCGCCAGCCGCTCGCGCAGCACCGCGGCCAGGTCGGTTCCGGCGAACGACCGGGGCCGGTCGGCGGTGAGCCGGTCCAGGGACACGCTGCCGCCGGGGTGTTCCAGGAACTCCCACATCGGGCGGGCCTCCCACAGCCCGTGCAGGCCGGTGTGGTCCTCCAGGGTGCGGACCAGGGTCGGGTCGTCGAGCATGGGTCGGCACCGCTCCACCGACACGGACGGCCGCATCCGCACCCACTTGGGGTACATCAGCGCGTTGGTGGCGGTCTCCTCCACGGCCGCCATGAGCGCGCGGCGCGGGTCGAGGTGGGTGCCGGTGGCCAGGCTGAGCGCGGGCGCCCGGCCCTCCCGGACCGCCTCCTCGGGGGCGGTGACCGTCGCCAGGACGGTGGGGACGCCCAGGTCGGAGGTGAGGTCGAACAGGCGCAGGGTGAGGCCGCGCTCGGTGAGCAGGTCGGTGAGGTGGGCGAGGTCGGGGTCGTCGGCCCCCTCGATGACGCGCAGCCGGGTGCGCGAGTACCAGGCGAGCAGGAACGCGTCCCGCTCCACCACCTCGAACAGCCCGTACAGCGCCGCTTCGGCGAGGGTGCCGCCCACGGCGCAGCCGTTGGACGACTCGTAGAGGAACCGCTCCGAGGGGCGGCCCGCATGCCAGTACGCGACGTGTTCGGGGACCAGCACGCGCCGCCGCTCCCGCGTGGACCACCCCCACACCCAGGTGGTGGGGGTGTGGGGGGTGTAGGGCACGGGGTCGAACGCCGGGTGCCCGTACCACTCGGGTTCGTGCAGGCCGAGGCTGGCGGGGTCGACGGCGTCGTCGGCGACATCCGCGTAGGAGCCGTGGACGGTGGCGGCGCCGGTCAGCCGCCGTCCCCCGGTCACCCGCTCCACCCCTTCCAGGAAGGCGGGGACCTCGCTGGCGGTGAAGCGGGTGGATCGCCCGTACCCGCCCTCCCGGGTGGCGCTTCCCGGAGCGACGGTCTCGGCGGTCATGAGGGCCAGGGGTGACTCCTCGTCGCGGTAGACGTGCGCGACGGGGCCGAACCGGAAGTCCAGCAGCCGGTCGCGGAGGACGTCGCGGTCCATGGCGCGGGTGCGCAGGGCGTCCCCGACCACCGGCTGCGGGGTGCCGGGGTCGAGGGTGTCCCCGGGGTCGGTGACCGCGAGCCCCCCGCCCTCGGGGAAGCAGTGGTCGCAGCCCGGGTGGGGGACGATCCGGTGCCGGGTCACCTCGCCGGTGCGGCAGTCCAGCGCCACCAGGCGCAGGCGCAGTCCGGCGGGGTCGGTGGCGGCGGACAGGGCGGTGAACGCGTCCGCCCACAGGGCGGGGAGGCCGTCCGGTGCGGGGGCGGCGGGGGCGAGCTCGCCCTCCGTGTCGGCGCGCCAGAGCCCGGCGCACCGGGCACAGCCGGTGCCGCCGTCCGGGGTCCACGGGCCCAGGACGGCCAGGGAGCCGCTCATCGCGGAGTGCAGGACTCCGCCCGCGACGCGTGTGGTGTGCGGCTGGTCGAGGGTGGCGCCGAGCGGTGTGTCGAGCGCGGTGCCGACCGGGGCGGGCCGGTGGGGGGAGGAGGTCACGTCCACGAGGCCACCGCCGCGTGCACGCCGAGGTCGCGCCAGGCGTCGGCGCCGCCGGGCGCCTCCACCCGCATGGTCCCCGTCTCCAGGGCCCACCGCGCCAGTGCCGGAGTGCCGGTGGCGGCGGGCGCGAGGGTGGCTCCGGGGGCCTCCTCGGACAGCCGGACCCGGGCGACCGCGAGGAGGAGGGCCTCCTCCGCACAGGCGGCGGGGTCGGGCGCGGTGCCGGTGCCGAGCGGGCCGGACGCGGTGTCCACGAGCGCCCGCCAGATCCCCGTTCCGTCGAGTTCCTGGAACGTCAGTCGGGCCGCCACCCCGGACCGCAGGGTGAGCGCGGCCCACAACCGACGGGCGGTGGGGGAGAGGGACGGGGGGTCCACGTCCTTCCAGCGCTCGTCGGGGGTGCGGTGGAGGAGGTCGCCCACGGCCGCGCCGATCGCGGCCGCGTTCGTGAGCCCGAGCCCCAAGCCGTGCCCGTGCCCCGGCCCGTCCGTTCTGGTGGCCGTGAATCCGTGCCCGTGTCCGTGTCCGAGCCTGGGCCCTTCCGGTCCGGTGGCCGTGAGTCCGACCGTCCGCCGGTCACCGTGTCCGGCGCGCGAACGGGTCCCCGGCGTTCCGAAGCCGTCCGCGTCGTCCGCGTCGTCCGTGTGCCGCGCGCCGTCGACCGGCCGCCCCCCGGCGATCGCCCGGGCCTCCCCCGAGTCCGTACCGGCGCCCGCCTTCCCCCACACGACCTCGTGCAGGGCGTTGACCAGCGCGTTCTCGCGGGCGAGGGCCGTGGTCAGCCCGTACCCCGCGTACCGGCCCGACCGGGCCAACCCCACGGGGAGCTGTGTCAGCTCCCCGGGGGCCGGTGCGCCGACCGCGCCGAACACCCGGTCCCACAGGTGGGTGAGGGCGTCCAACCGGTCGGGGACCTCCAGCGGTTCCGCCGGTGCGAACTCCTCGGGCGGCGGCGCGGGCAGGGCCCGCCGCGCGTCCGGGGCCAGGGGGTCGGCCATGAGCAGTGTGTGGGGTTCGCTGACCAGCTCGTCCGTGGTCACCATGAACTCGGGCCCGACTCCGAGCTCCGGCAGGGACTCCGGGGCGGAGACGGATCGCGCCACCTGGGCGACCATGGCCAGGGCCAGCTGGGCGGCGACCAGGCTCCGGGTCACCGCCAGGGCGGCCGGGTCGGGAGCCCCGTGGTCGGCGCCCGCGTCCCTTCCGGCGAACCAGGCGCGCAACCGCCCCGACAGGTCCGGGGTGCCCGGGCGGTCGCGGGGCCCGGTCAGCCAGAGGCCGTCACCGGCGGCGACGACGTGTTCGGAGGGCTCGGCCCCCGCACCGCTCCCGTCCGCACCCTCGGCGAGCGCGAGTCGGGCGGTGAGCAGGATCGGCCCCTCGGGCTCGGGCCCGGTGTCCGCGTGCACCTCGCCGAACCCGGCACGGGCCAGCGCCCGCCGCACCTGGGCCTCCAGGAGCGGGCACGACGAACGCACCCGCACCACCCCGGTGCGCAGGGCGGCCAGCGCCGCGTAGGGCCGGTGGGTGACCGACTCCAGGTGCGGGTAGGCGGCCCGTTCGGCCTCGGTGAGGGTGTCGGGTTCGGGTTCGAGGTCGCGGAGGAAGCGGTGCTCCGCCAGCTGGTCGAGGATGCCCGCCAGGAACGGGCGCCCCGCCTCGGGGAAGCGTCCCAGCAGGTCGTCGCGGTGGAAACCGGAGCGCAGCGTGGGTTCCAGGGCCCGCCACACGGTCTCGGCCCGGGCGCCCCGGACTACGACGGCGGTGGCGCCCATGCTGAGCGCCACCCCCTCCGCCGCCAGTGACCGGGCCCGGACGGCGCTCTTGAGCCGTACCGGCGGGGTGGTCGCGGTGGTGTCAGGCATCGCCCACCCACGGAAGGGTCGGCCGCAGTTCGGGATCGGTGCTCTGGTGGTCGACGACCCGGCGGACCGTCTCCTCCCAGCCTTCGCCCACGACCTCCTGCGCGGCCTCGGTGAACAGGTACGCCACCGAGTACCGCTGGACCGGGGCGACCCCCATCAGCGGCAGCAGGTCGAAGAAGCAGTTGATGAGGAATCGGAACGCCGCGAACCCGTACCCGTCACCGAGCCGGGTGAAGTCGAGCTTGCGGAACTCCCGGTGGAAGTCGCTGTAGGAGCGGTCGTCGGAGCCGCTCCAGCGCACCCGCACGTCGTCGCCGAACTTCGCGGCCTGTTCCTGCCGTTCCGGGTGGGGGAAGGGCAGGATGTGGTCCTGGCGGGCGAGGGCGATCGCCTCGGGGAGCCACAGGTCCGCCCACGCGCCCCAGGCCAGCGCGTAGGGGTCGGTGCCGTCGCCCTCGTGCACCGCGCGCAGGGACTCCACGAGCCCCTCGCGCTGGGTGCGGTAGGCGGCGGCCAGGCGTTCCTGGGCGGTCCCGTTCGGGTCCGACCAGTGGAAGTACTCCTTCCAGTGGGACAGGAACGCCTGGTAGCCGGAGCGCAGACCCCACTCGGGGTAGCGGGTGGCGATGGCGCCCATCCCGGCGAAGACGTTGGCCGACACGGCGCGTTCGCCGCCCCGCCCGCCCGCCTGGTCGGCCACGCGGGTGAGGCCGTCGGTGAGCACCCGTCCCTTGAGGGCGACCGCCTCCGGGCCGCGCAGGAACGTGTCGACGGGGTCGCCGACCAGTCGCCGCGTGGTGTTGTCCGGCTCGACGGGGGCGTAGGGGCCCTCGACCAGCTCCAGTCGGCCCATGCGCTGGGAGAACGTCTCGTACTGTGCGGGGTCCAGCCGTCGTCGGGAGGGGTGGCGGGCCAGGAAGGCGCGTACGCCCTCCTCGGCCTCGGCCACGGCCGCCTCGACCGCGTCGGGCGTTCCGTCCGCGTAGAGCACGCAGTGCGGGCCGAGGCGCCAGTGCAGGTGCAGCCAGGCGGCGCTGACGCCCGCGCGCCCGGCGGCCGTGCGGGCCGCCGGTACGAGGCAGTCGCCGAGCAGGGCGGCCTTGTCGCTGTCGTGGTAGTTGACTCTGAGTCCGACGGTCACGGGGTCAGCCTCGCTTCGCCTGGGGGACGGGAAGGGGGTGTGGGGGCGGTGTGCGCCGGGCGCGGCACCGTGGAGAGTTCGAGGAAGAGCTCGCCCGCGTGGGTTCCGGAGGGGCCGCGCACCCGGTGGTGGTCGGGCCCGGGGAGCATCTCCTCCACGAGCAGGGTGGGGCCCAGGTGGTCCAGGCGCTTGGCGGCGGTGCCGGTGTGCAGCCTGCTGAGGAAGTCCACGTGCTGGGGCTTGGGCGCCATGGCGCGTTCCAGCGGGCCGAGCCGCGCGCCCTGGAGGGGGCGCACGAACACCTGGTCGGGTATGCCCCGCAGCTCGCGGTCCACGTTCAACCGCCGGTGCAGCTGGGCGGGTGACTCCTCGGGCCGGGCGGAGAACTCGGCGGTGTCCATGCCCCACCTGCGGCGGAACAGGGTGAGCCCGCCGAAGCCGATCCTCGGTGTCCCGCCCCGGTACCCGTGGCGGGTCCAGCGCTCGTGGAGGTCGATGGTGAGGTCGCCGAAGGAGAAGAACGGCGAGTCGGCGACCATCGCCACCAGCATCTCGTCGTAGGGCAGGGCGTGCGGTACGAGGAACCCGGTGTAGACGGGGTCGATCTCGCGGCCGTCCTCCCTGATCAGGCGCAGACCGTACGGGGTGTGCACCAGGGTGAGGTCGAGGGTGGAGGGCCCGGGGGCCAGGGTGGGCTCGTCGCGCAGCGCCAGCTCCTCGTCGGCCAGCACGGGCGACAGGTTCGCGTTGAACCCCAGGGCGGACCGCATGTGCACGGTGTCGGCCCCCGGCGGCCCCAGCCGCCGCACGTGCGCGGCGACCCGCTCGCGGACCCGCTCCGGGAGGTGTCCGAGGAACCGGCTGAAGTAGCGGGCGCGGCCGCCGTACAGGTGGTTGACCACCAGCCCGTCCGGGACGACCTGGCCGAACACCGCGAAGGAGCGGCGGGCGGCGAACTCGCGGTCGGGGAGCATGGCCGCGACCTCGTCCACGACCCCGGGGTCGACCTCCACCCGTTCCCCGCCGGAGCGGCCGAGCTCCACGAGGTGGTCGACGGCGCGTCGGCGGGCGTCGAGCACCCGGGTGAGTTCGGGGTCGGCTCCGGCGAGGGCGGCGGGGGCACCGCCCATGAGTTCCTGCGTGAGGGGGAAGGCCGCCCGCGCGTGCTGGGCGAACCCCTCCAGGTCGGCGCAGCGTCCGCCCCGGCCGTAACGGGAGACGAACACCTGCTCCAGCGCCCCCGAGAGCACCCGCTGGTCGTCCAGGGCGAACAGCAGCGGCATGAGTCGGCCCAGGTCGGCCGACCAGGCCCGGGTGGTCTCGCGCGCCACGGGCACGCCCCGCGAGACCAGGCAGTCCTCCACCACGGGCGAGGTGGCCGAACCTTCCACGCCCACCGCCGCCGACCACAGGTTCTGTAGCCGCAGCACGTCGTGGGCGCGTCGCGCGCCGTCGGCCTCGGCGAACCCGGCCAGTACCTCCTCGGTCTCCTCGAAGGCGGTCGCCACCCGGGCGGCCGCCGCCCCGGGCAGGGTCCGGGCCAGCCGGTGCCAGTGCCGGGTGAAGTCGGGGGACTGCTCGGGTACGGGTGACCACGGCACCAGGACACCCACGCCGACGAGCTGGTCCAGGACGCCCATGGCGCGCTCGGCGCCGCAGCCGAGGTCGGCGGCGACGGCGTCGCGCAGCGCGTCGAGGCGCACCGGCGCGGTCGCCCGCTTCTCCAGGACCGAGACGAGGCGGTCCCAGCTCCCGTTCATCGGCAGCCGCACCTCCTCCTCTCCGAAGGCCTCCGCGCGTAGGCCGGGCGAGGGCGGCGCCCAGCGGCGACGCCGCACCACGAGACGTTCTCCCTGGTCGGAGGCCTCACGGTGAGCCCCTCCGGTGAGCACCCACTCCAAGTGGAGGCGCGCCTCGGGGTCGGCGGCCAGCGCCCGCGCCGCCTGACGGGGCAGCAGGCGCCGGAGCGCGGCGTGCGAGGAAAGCTCCAGGGGCTGGTCGGCGTCTTCGGGGGCCGCGCCCTCCAACGGGGCGAAGTGCACGGCCGTGTACAGCGAGTACGGGCTGACCTTCACCGTCGACCGCGAGAAGTACCGGACCAGGGCCGCCTCGGCCTTGCGCATCCTCTTGTCCGGGGCGCCGTCGGTGGCGGCCCGGGCGGCCACGGCCCGGTGCAGGTCGGGGCTGGACAGCGCGGTGGCGCGGTCCACGCCCGGATCGCGCGCCCACGCGGCCAGGGCGGCCCGCTCGACCGCGAGTTCGGGCTCGTGCGCGGCGTCCACCAGCGCGGCGGCGTCGAGTGACGCCCGCCAGTGGTCGGCCCACGCGGCCAGGAGGGGGACCTCCCCGGTGACCGGGTGGTCGTACAGGTCCCCGCGGGGCGGTCGGCGGTTGAACACGGCGCGCTTGGCGGCCAGCGCCGCGCTCCGGTGGGCGCCCAGCCCGGGGGCGGCCCGGTGTAGGGCGTCCAGCAGGTCCTCGCGCAGGTCCTCGCGGTGCCGTTCGAGCCGGGCGAGCTCGCGCAGCGCGGACGTGGTCGGCGCCCCGCCGCCCAACCTCCGGTAGGGATGGGGATTGACCCGGGACACCAGGTAGGGGCCCTCCACGACCTCGAAGGACCGTGAGGGTTCGTCGGGTGTGCTCACTCCCCGGTCCCCCTGGGTGCCGCGGAGGAGGCCTCGTCCTCGCCCTTGCCCTTGTTGCGGGTCGAGCCGAACCCGCGCGGTTCCCGCTCGGAGGCCCAACGGAACCAGCGCAGCGCCGCCACGGTGCCCAGCAGCGACCACGCCAGCAGCAGCGCGACCGCCGACCAGTCCCACACGGGGCCCGACTCGGACAGGGCGCCCTGCACGAGCAGGGCCAGCGGGCGGCCGGGCAACAGGTCCACGACCGCGCCCACGGTGTCACCGAGCGGCAGGATGACGAATCCGCCCGCGAGGAACGCCGTGGGGAAGAAGATGCCGTTCACCATGGGCACGGCGGCGTCGGCGTTGGGCGGCAGCAGGGAGGCGGCCGCGCCCAGCGGGGCCATGCACACGAAGCCGAGCAGCAGCGCCGTCAGCAGCTGCGGGAGCCGGGCCGGGTCGATGGTCACGCCCATGCCGAGCAGGCCGATCGCGGTCACCACGCCCAGCACGATCACGGCGGTGAGCAGGGTGTTCACCAAGTAGGCGCCCATCACCGTGGCCGGGCTGACCGGGGTGGTGCGGAACCGCTTGAACAGCCCGTGGTGGCGGCGGATGGCCAGGCCGATCGCGACGTTCGCGAAGGCCACGGACATCAGCGCGAACCCCAGGATGCCGCCGAAGCTCAGGTTGGCCTGGGTGACCTCGTGTTCGCCCACGAGCCGGATCTCGTCCGCCTGGGAGCGGAAGGCCAGCCCGAAGCCCACGTAGAACATGACCGGCATGAGCACGATGAACGCGAGGGTGATGGGGGAGCGCCAGAACTCCTTGAGCTCGCCGTCCACGTGCAGCCAGAAGGACGACGGGCGGCGGGTGCCCCGCGCGCGTTCGGTTCCCGTGACGCTCATTCGCTCTTCCCCGCTTCCAGCACGCCGTTCTCCAACATCGCCACGTACGCGTCGTCCAGGCTGGGCGGCACGATCGTGAGGCCGCTGATCCGCGTCCCCTCGTCCCGGGCCCAGGCCTGTACGCGCTCCACCACCGCGTCCTGGTCGTCGGTGAGGATGCGGGCCCTGCCGTTGACCAGTTCGGCGCCCTCGGGGAGGCGTCCGTCCGTGCCCTCGGGCGGGGCGAACTCCACCACCGTGTACGCGGACGACCCCCGGACGAGGTCGTCGGGGGTGCCGGAGGCGATGAAGGAGCCGTCGCGGATGACGTCGACGCGGTCGGCGAGTTCCTGGACCTCGGTCAGGTCGTGGGAGGTCAGGACCACGGTCGTGCCGCTCTCGCGCAGCCCCGCCACCAGGCTGCGGATGCGGCGGCGTGAGACGGGGTCGAGCCCGGTGGTGGGCTCGTCGAGGAAGAGCAGTTCCGGGCGGCCGGTCAGCGCGAGCGCCAGGTCGAGGCGGCGCCGTTGGCCGTCCGAGAGGGACTTGACCAGGGCGGAGCGCTTCTCGGTGAGCTCCACCTGGGCGAGCGCCTCGTCCACGCCGAGCGGGTCGGGGTAGTAGGAGGCGTGGCGGCGCACGATGTCGCGCACCGACAGGCCCGGCTCCAGCATGGTCTGTTGCAGCACCACGCTCATGCGGGTGCGGAGCTCGGCGAAGTCGCGGCGGTTGCCGGGGTCGAGGCCGAGCACCTCCACCGTGCCGGAGGTGCGTCCCCGGTGGCCCTCCAGGATCTCGATCAGCGTCGTCTTGCCGGCCCCGTTGGGGCCGAGCAGCGCGGCGATCTGTCCGGCGGGCACGTGGTAGGAGATGCCGTGGAGCACCTCTCCCTTCCCGTAGTCCTTGGTGATGTCCGTGGCGTTGATCGCGTACACGTGCGGCCCTCGTCGTGCTTCTTCTGGGGTTCGGGGGCGGAAGGGGGGAGGGGCGGCCCCGGCGAGAGGGCCGCCCCCGTTCAGCGGGTCAGCCGCACGAACCCGAGGAGCAGCAGCTGCTGGAGCCGCAGCACGAGGTGGAGGTGCAGGAGCTGGAGCCACTGGTGGCGCCGGTCTCCGGGACGGCGACCGCCTCGCGGACGCTCATCACCTCCATGTCGTCGAAGTTGAGGTCGGGCAGGTCGATCGTGGGGGTTTCCTGCAACGCCATCGGACACCTTCTTCTGGATGGGAGGGGGATGTTGGCGTGAAACGTTGACGCTTGCCCTTGCCGAATTCACGCTCTGAAATCATTCAGTCACACGCGCATTCCGGTGGCGGGGCTGTCCGGAGTACTCCGTCAGCCGCAGGAGCCACCGGAGCAGCAGCTGCTGGAGCCGCAGCACGAGGTGGAGGTGCAGGAGCTGGAGCCACTGGTGGCGCCGGTCTCCGGGACGGCGACCGCCTCGCGGACGCTCATCACCTCCATGTCGTCGAAGTTCAGCTCGGGCAGGTCGATCTCGGGTGCCGTCGAATGGGGCATTGTGGCCTCTTCGTTTGAATCTTCCTAGCGGGTCCCCCGGGCGGGAAAGAAAATAACATGCGATCTGACAGGGTAGATAGAGGTTGTATTGATCATTTTCCCTGGTGTGGCCACCGGTTCTCCTGCGCTTCACAGCGAAAACACCGGAAACAAGAATGGGCCCTGGTTCCCGAAGGAACCAGGGACCGAATTCCGCCGGTACGGAACGTGATCAGCAGGAGCCGCGCCCGGCGGTGGTGTCGCACAGACCCTGACCGTCGGTCCACGACAGCGCGGTCCGCGCGTTGCCGCCGAACGGCCGAGTGACGGTCACGTCGACCCCGTGCCCGGAGTCCGCGGCGAGCCACACGCGCACCTCGCTGACGCCGTCGCCCGAACCCGTCCTGAACACGTAGAACGGTGCCGGGACGGGGGACCGCCCGCTCTCCGGCCGGGTCCACCAGTTGGCACCCTCGGCGTTGGCGACGTCCACGAACAGGCAGTCGTACGACGCGCCCCGGAACTCACACGTGCGCGGCTGCGCGCCGCCGTGGCGCCCCACGCTCGGGTCCGAACCGATGCCGGTGTTCATCGCCCGCCAGTACGCGGTGTCACAGTCGCCGCCCGCGCAGGCGTTCCAGTCCGCCCACGCGGTGGCCCGGGCGGCGGGCGCCGTCGAGCCCCGGTTGATAGCCGCGCAGTACTTGTCCACGATGTAGGGCACCACGAAGTCCGACACCCAGACGGAGTCGATCGCCTCGCCCGCCGTGTTGTTCGTGCCGAGCCCGGCCGAGTCCATCTGCCACAGGCCCACGCCCGGGTTGAAGAACAGGCCCGCGCGCCCGGCGGGGTCGTACAGGCCGGACTGGTTGTCGTACCTCGACAGGGTCATCGGCGAGGGCGCCAGCGAGGAGCCCGCGGAGACCTCCGGCCACACGGGGGCCAGGGCCAGGGCGGTGGCGGACTCCGCCGTGATCGCGCAGGAGGCCCCGGCGGCCGCGCCCTCGGCGGCGTTCCGGGCGGCGGCGAGGGGTTGGGCGCCGAAGCTCAGCGGACCAGGCGGGATGGCGGTGTTGGCCAGCTTCTCCTCCACCGCCTCACGGTCGGCCTCGGCGCGTTCGGCGGGGGTGTCGGCCGGGGTGGGGACGTACTCGACGACGTCGGGGGAGGGGGCGGCCAGGGCCGCCTGCGGGGCGCTGATCAGCACGGCGGCGGTCAGGGCGGTGAGGGTGGTCAGGGCACGCCGAGCGAACGGCGGTCGGGGGGTCTTCACGTGTCCACCTCTGGAGCGGGTTCGAGGGGAGAGGGCGATGCCGACCGGGGCACTGTCGGTGGTTTTCCAACACGGATTCTGACTCGGAGGAAAGTTACCTCCCGCTCCGTGTCCGGACAAGGGCCCCTGCGGGCCCGTCCCGGACTCTCACCTCACCGCCAGGAGAGCGTGTCCTCCTCGTCGTCCGGGCGGGCCGACCCCGACCCCCGGCGGGTGCGACGGCGCTCCCGCACGCGCACCAGGACGAACCCGACGCAGACCACTGCCACCGCTGCCAGGACCAGCTTGGACCCGACACCGACGTACTCCTCCACCACGTGCCACTGCTCGCCCAGGTGGTAGCCGAGCAGGATGAACAGGGTGTTCCAGATCGTGCTGCCCACGGTGGTCAGAGCCAGGAAAACCGGCAGGTTCATCCGCTCGATCCCCGCCGGGATCGAGATGAAGCTCCGGAACACCGGCACCATGCGGCCGAAGAACACGGCCTTGGTGCCGTGGCGCAGGAACCACGCCTCCGTGCGGTCGATGTCGGACACCTTCACCAGCGGAACGCGGCCGGCGAGCGCCCGGAACCGCTCCCGGCCCAGCCAGGCGCCCAGCCCGTACAGGATGATCGCGCCGGTCAGCGAGCCGACGGTGGCCCAGACGATCACCTCGGCCAACCCCAGGTCCCCCTGGGAGGCGGTGAACCCGGCCAACGGGAGGATCGCCTCGCTGGGGATCGGCGGGAAGAGGTTCTCCAGGGCGAGCGCCAGCGCCACCCCGGGGCCGCCCAGCGGCTCGATCAGGCCGACCACCCACCCCACGACGCCACCGGCCGTGGTCGGATCACTGGTGCTCACTCGGTGTCTCCCGTTCGGTCACACCCCGTCCTCCACCGAGGAAGGGGAAGGGGAGTCCACGCTACGGCGGCCGTTGCAAGGTCCCGGTAAAGGCGTATCCCGTCCGGTCCGAACGGCGGGCGGCCGGGGATGAGCCTCCCCGGCCGCCCGCTGACGGGCGTGCGGCGGGAGGCTTCTCCGGTCGGCCCCGCCGTGGGGGGATCAGCGGCCGAGGACGCGCTCGACCAGGGTCCTCCAGCTGTCGGCCAGGTGGTCGCAGCCTTCCTCTCCGGCCGTTCCGGTGACGTCGTCCGTGCCCAGGTACAGCAGGAACGGCCCCTCCAGGGCCGCGGAGAGCTGGAGGGCCAGGCCGTCCGGGTGGGGGAGCGACGGCCTGACCTGGCGGAGCAGCATCCGAAAGTGCGGAGGGGTCATGCTCACGGTGGCGGGGGTCGGTGCGGATCGGTCCAGGCCCTCGCGGATGACGGCGTGGTTGCTCCTGAGCATCGCGAAGCGGGCCAGGCCGTAGGCGATCAGGCGTTCCTTGGGTTCGGCGCCGGGTCCCAGCGGCGGCGGTCCGTACAGCACCGACTCCTGGAACCGCAGCTCGTCGTCGTGCATCACGGCCTGGAAGATGCCCGCGCGGGTGCCGAAGCGTCGGTAGACCGTCCCCTTGCCCAGCCCGGCGCGTTCCGCGAGGCCGTCCATGGTCACGTTCTCCGGCCCCTGCTCGTCGATCATCGCGCGGACCGTGCGCAGCAGGTGCTCGCGGTTGCGGGCCGCGTCGGCCCGTTCCGGGCGCGGCTTTCCGAAGGGGACCACTGGCACATCCACGGAGTCAATCTACCCCGGGAATACTAAGCGGGGGATAGTCCGTTTATGCTGTCGTCGCACCGCGGCACCGGGCACGCGTCCGGTGCGCGGTCCACCGAACCTTTGGGAGAAGTAGGCAACATGAACCTGTTCCGACTCGACGGCAGCATCTTCCCGTCCGTGTCCTCCAGCGCCGAGATCGCGGACCGTGCCGAGTCCGAGTGGACGACGGCGCACCCGGGCGGTGTCGTGAACCGCCGCCACCTGGGGACCGACCCCCTGCCCGCCGACGCCTGGGTCCAGGCCACCGTGGGTTCCGACACCCCCGAGGCCGAGCGCACCCCGGCCCAGAACGAGGCGCTGGCCCTGGCCGCCCGCCTGACCGGGGAACTGGAGGACGCCGACGCCGTGATCCTGGCCGTTCCGATGTACAACTACGGCGTCTCCCAGCACTTCAAGACCTGGGTCGACTTGGTCATCGCGGGTGCCGGGCCCACCAACCCGGTGCTGAAGGGAGTCCCCACCGCGCTGGTCACCACCGCCGGAGGCGGATACGGCCCCGGCTCCCCCCGTGAGGGCTGGGACCACTCCACGCCCTATCTGGAGCGGGTCGTCGGTGACCTCTGGCAGGCGGACCTCACCCTGATCAAGTGCGAGCTCACCCTGGCCGCCACCACTCCCGGGATGGAGGGCCTGCGGGACCTCGCGGAGCGGGAGCGCGCCAAGGCCCTCGACGCCGCGCGCGACACCGGTCGGGTGCTCGCGGGGGTCTGACCGGCGGCCGGGGGCGGCGCCGCCACGCCGCCGCCCCCGCCTCGTCCGCCGGACGGCGCTGATTCGCGGCCGCATATTCTCTGAGGTGCACCGATCACGAACCTGGAGAGCACACGATGCTGGAACTGCTGCCCGGACTCACCCAGATCTACGAGGGGTGGGCGCAGCACTACCCGGACGTGCACCCGCTGACCATCCAGTTCCCCGCACGGGAGTCCGAGCAGGGCATCGACGGCGTGCTCGCCTACCCGATGGAGGGCCACTGGCTGCTGGTGACCTTCGGCCTCACCGAGCTGGGCGAGAAGACCAGCGAGGAGAAGCGGGTCTCCGGCGCGGGGTTCGAGTTCACCTGCCGCATCCCGCGAGCGGACGGCGACGAGACGGTGCCCGCGTGGATTCTGCGGGTGCTCCACGCGCTGGCCGACCAGTACGTCGCCGGAGCACAGCTCGACGTGGGCCACTGGATCGTCACCCGGTCCCCGCTCGGCGGGGAGAGCGCGAACGGCGACATGACCTCGCTCGCGATCGTGCCCGACGCCGACATGCGCATCCTGGACACCGACAACGGGCTGGTGCTGTTCTTCCAGGTCGTGGGGCTCAAGACCGAGGAGGGCGAGTACGCCCAGGAGGCCGACACCGTCGCGCCGATCATGGCGCTGCTGCGCGACCGCGACCCGAAGATGATCACCGACCCGAACCGCGAGACCATCCGCCTGTAGGCACCGGAGGGGCGGCGGAAGGGGGCGGTGAGCCTCGCGGCGGCGGCCGTCCGGGCGTCCCGTTCCACCGTGCCCCCACCCCCGCAGGAGGTTCGATGAGGAGTTGCGAGGCGCTCGCCGAGCGCGTCCGGGCGATCACCTGGAAGGAGAGAAACTCCTGGCGCCGGTCGCAGGGGAGGCTGGTGCAGGAGTACCTCAGGCGGTCCGCGTTGTGGGCGGGCCATCTCGGCGCGGGCGGCTGGCCGTTCTTCGACGTCGCGGCGCGCGTGGACCCCTCGGTCCGGGCTCCGGCCGCGATGGTGGAGACGGCCAGGGCGGCGGCCTCCGAGGGGGGAACGTACCACACGCTCCACACGGTGGAGTGGGCCCTGCACTTCGCGCACCTCAGGGACGTCGGCGGGATCGACGCGGACCTCCCCGACCCGTTCGCACCCCTGATCCGCGCGTATGAGAGGGGTGACGCGGTCCTCTACGGGTGCTCACGCCACATCGAGATCGACGGCCTCTTCCTACCCCGGGGCACGGCGGAGAGGTACGCCCGGATACGGCCCCTCGACGACATGTCGGAGGCGGCCCTGGCGGGCATCGACGCGGCGGACTAACCAAGGGCCCGCTCCTCACTCGGTCGCCTGGCGGTACCGGCTCTCGATCGCGCGGACGACTTCGTGGACGTCGGACCAGGGGTAGCCGTCGTACCGGTCGGCCCGCGTGCTGGCGGCCCGGGTCCGAGCGCGGTCCAGACCGCTGCGGAAATCGATGAACTCGGTACCGGCCTTGCCTCGCCTGACCTGGCCCTTGGCCCACCGGGGCACGGTCTTCCTCAAGAGCCTCTCCGCGTCCTTGGGTTGGTGACACCCGCTCAGGTCGCCGGGACCCAGGTGGTGGAACAGCAGCCAGACCTCGAACGCCGGGTGGGAGACGGCGGTACGCACGGTCGCCTCGGCGTTCGAGCACTTGGTGTCCCGAACCCGGGCCCTCAACGGGTTGACGTTCTCGCCCTCGGTGTCGAAGACGGCCCAGATCTCCGAGTAGCCCTCGCTGCGCCGGTCCAGCGCCTCCTTCACGATCAGATCGGCCGCCGTCCTGGCGGCGATCTCCACGGACACGGGTTCGGGGACGTGCGCGGAACCGGGTGGGGAGCCCGCCGCGAGCTCCTTGAAATGCCTCCGCAGCCCGGTGAAGTACTCGCGCTCGGTCTCTCCCTCGCCGAGGACGAGCACTTTGGGGTGCTCGCGCCTCGGACCCGGTCGTCGTCCCTGACTACGGCCCTTCCTCATGGGGGGATTCCTCTCCGGAGCCGTCGTTCTCCCGTGCGTGTGTGTGCGGACGGAGGGCCCGGATCAGGAGGTCCTCGTCCACGAAGGGGACCGCGCCGTAGCGGCCGACGAGGTAGCGCCGGTCGCGGTTCTCCTCCCCGGCGCTCTCGTAGCTGGACATCGGGAACAGCGAGGTCGCCCCCTCGGCGTCCTTCTCCGTCAACCAGATCTCGTCCTCGGTGAGCACCTCCCGCCCGTGCACACGGCCGAGCAGGCTGGTGTCGTGGCTGGTGAAGACCAGCTGGGCGCCGCGGGGGTTGTTCTCCGGGTCCTTGAACAGCGAGATGAGGCTGCCCGACAGCAGTGTGTGCAGGCTCGTGTCGATCTCGTCGACGACCAGGGTGCCGCCGCGCTCCAGGAGGCTCATCATGACCGCTCCCAGGGCGAGGAGGGCCTGGGTGCCAGAGGACTCGTCCGCGTAGTCCAGGGGCCGGTCCTGGCCGGTTCCCCGGTGGTGGAACGACACCCGGCCGCGTTCGCGTTGCCGGATGTAGGAGGGCGCGCGCCTCTTGCCGAACCGCTCCTCGATCTCTCCGCGTTCCTCCTCGGTGAGCGGGTTCGCCTTGACGCTGTAGCCGCGGATGCCGGTGTCGACGGCCTGGGCCAGAAGGGCGAGGCGTTCGAGGCGGTCCGGGTCGCTCGAAGGGAGCCGGGACACGGGAGGGCCGCCTCTCGCCACGTCTCCCTGGAGGAGCCGTAGCGAACGGCTGAACCACTGCCTGACCCGGCTCAGCGCGGCCACCGTCTCGGAGTGGAACGTGCTGGGGTTGGCGTTGGCCAGGACCGTGATGAGGAGGGTGTTGGGGGAGAGGTTGAGCAGGTCGGTCAGTTCCGGAGCGTCCGGATCGCGGTCGCCGTAGGTGAAGGCGAGCCCATCGCGCTCGAACACGACCTGGTCGTCGCCGTCGCCGGTCTGGAGGTGCAGCCACTCCTCCACGATCTCGGCGTGGTCCACCGTGAACCCGTAGGAGTGGCGCACGCCCTTCAGGAGCAGTTCGACGGCGAACCCGGACGTCCTGGCGGAGGATTCCCCGTCCAGGAGGAAGGGCTCCCGGGGGATGCGGTCCTCGTCGTCGTCCTCCGCGCCGAAGGCGGGGCGGGGTCTCCCGAGCCCGACCCCGAAACCGTAGAGCACACTGACGCGCATGAACTGGAGCGCCTTCACCAGGGCGGACTTGCCGGAGGCGTTGGCACCGAAGATCCCGGTGACCCGGAGAGGGGTGATCTCGCGGGGGAGGGGGGAACCGCCCTCGCTCTGTTCCGAGGGAAGGAGGAGGAGTTCCTGCTCGTCGCGCAGTGACCGGTGGTTCTCCACCCGAAAACTCAGCAGCATGGTCCCGGCTCCCCGGTTGGTGCGGCCCCCTGGGCTGGCTTGGCTTCACTATGCCCGGACCACTCTAGAGGAGCCCAGCGGCCACGCACGGGGCGAGGGACGACTTTTCCACAGGTCCGGTGCGGGCTCATCCGAGGTTCGAGCCCGGGGGAAACCTCACCCCGTGGTCGTGGCGCGGGTGCGAGCCGTCGGACCGTGACGCGCGGGAGGGGGCCGCCGCCCCTCGCGGGACGGCGGCCCCCTCCTCACCCGGTCGACGCGGCTACCGCTCGGAGCCCCGCTCGATCGCCGACCCGATCTCGCCCACGCGGTCGGCGAGCAGCCCCATCGCGCCGATCGCCCTGGTCATCGGGTCGTCGTCGGACCCGCCCAGCGCCCGGCCACGGCGGAAGCCCTCCTTGACCTCCCGCCAGCGCTCCTCCTGCTCGGGGGTCATCACCCCGCGCAGTTCGGCGAGCTTGAGGAGGTTGGCCTCGGCCCCCGAGGTGAGGGTCTGCGCCTCGCCCAGGTAGTGGTCGTCGATGACGGCCTCCACCTCGGCGTCGTTCATGACCGGCACGATCCTCTCCGACAGCCGGTTCATGTTCCGGTACGAACCCTGGAGCTGGAACGGCGGTTCGGTGCGGGCGTCCTCCGACTGCGCGGCCGAGGCGATGTAGGCCTGGTTGTTGGCCAGCACCACCTCCTGCACCCGCAGCATCTTCTGGAGCACCGACACGATCCGGTCCACCTCGGCCGCCGAGTACGGGTGCTTGAGCCGGTCGGTGCCGACCGAGTCGTCGCCCTGGGCCATCCGCACGAACGTGTACACGTCCTCGCGGTCACGGGTGGACAGCGGCGCCAGGGTCGGGTTGGAGGTGAGCGCGTTCTCGATGTAGCTGAGCGCGAACAGCTCCTCCCGGCCCGAGAGCACGTCGCCCAGGTTGTAGACGTCGGCGCGGTTGGCGAGCATGTCGGGGATGCGGAACCGCTTGCCCTGCTCCGTGTACGGGTTGCCCGCCATGCACACCGCGAACCGCTTTCCGCGCAGGTCGTAGGTGCGGGTGCGCCCCTCCCACACGCCCTCCATGCGGCGCTGGCCGTCGCAGAGCGAGATGAACTTCTGGAGGAGTTCGGGGTTGGTGTGCTGGATGTCGTCCAGGTACAGCATGGTGTTGCTGCCCATCTCCAGCGCGAGGGAGATCTTCTCGATCTCCTGGCGGGAGGTGGCGTCGGGGGCCTCCGCCGGGTCCAGGGACGTGACGGCGTGCCCGAGGGCGGGCCCGTTGACCTTGACGAACACCAGACCGAGTCGGCTGGCCACGTACTCCATGAGCGTGGTCTTGCCGTACCCGGGCGGGGAGATGAGCAGCAGCAGACCGCTCTGGTCGGTGCGTTTGTCGTCCCCGGCCGCCCCGAGCTGTTTGGCGAGGTTGTCGCCGATCAGCGGCAGGTACGACTCGTCGAGGAGCCGGTTGCGTACGAACCCGCTCATCACCTTGGGCCGGTACTCCTCCAGGCGCAGGCGTTCGCGCTCGGAGGCCACCAGGGCGTTGCGGCGGCGCTGGAAGTCCCGGTAGGCGGGTACCTCCACGGTGCGGAACCGCCGGGTGCGCGGCAGGATCTCGTCCAGCCGTACCTCCAGCGAACGCTCGCTGATCCGGGGGTGCGAACCCAGCAGGCCGGTGACGCGTTCGCTCACCGCCGCCGAGGACTCGTACCGTTCCACCGCCTTGGCGGTCAGGGCGATCGCCGCAGCCTCGGGGAGGTCGCCCGGCGCGGGCGGCTCCTCCAGGGTGGTGGCGTAGGCCTCCAGCCACGCCGTCACCAGCTGGTGACGGGCGGCCAGGTCGTCGCCGAGCCCGCGCAGGTCGTCCTCGAACGCCTTGCGGGTGGTCTCCCGGGTGCTGCCCAGGGCCCGGTGGAACCGGTCGAGCAGTTGGCGGGCGCCCGCGCCGGACACGAACCCGCGCGCGGCGGGAACGTCCTCGGCGAGTTCCTCGAACAGGTAGTCGCCCACGAGTTCGAGGTCGGCGTCCTGGTACAGGCCGGTGTCGGTGAGGAACGCGTCCACGCCCTCGGCGAGCTCGGTGCGCAGGGCGTCGATCGCGGCCGATCGGCGCGCCCCGAACACGCTGCGGGCCCGCGCGAGCGAGGTCGCCCGAGTCCGCCAGGCCGCACGCCGGGTCTCGTCGGCGCCGAACGCCCAGAACAGCTGGGCCGCCGCCCGGGCGTGCCCGGGGTAGCGCAGGAGCCCGGCCCCGGCCCGCAGCCGCAGCAGCGCGGCGAGGACCCGCGCGGCGTCGTGGTCGTGCACGCCCCGCTCGTACCCCTCGTCGTAGCGTGACTCGGCGGCCCCGCGTACGAGGGACTCCAGGGAGTCCCCCTTCTCGGGGTGCAGGGCGGCCTCGTCGAGCGCCTCCAGGGTGAACCCGTCGGCGCCCTCCTCGGCCGCGTTCAGGATGGACGTGGCCAGGTACTCGGACCGGTACACTTCGGGGCTCTCGGAGACCAGGAGCCGGTCCCACAGGTGCCGGGTCTCCTGGAACGCCTCGTCGCGGACCGGGGTGCGGAAGTCGGTGCCGGTGACCGCCACCGACATGTGCCCGTCGTGCGGGGTGAGGGTGAGGTCGACGGGCTGGGTGTTGACGGCGAACCGGTGCTTGCCCAGCCGGATGGTCTCGCCGCCCGCGCCGCCCTCGAACAGGTCGGTGCGGTCCTGGAGCGCCCGTCCCGCCTCCTGGCGGGCGGCCAGGATCTGGCCCTCCAGCTCCTCGGCGCGCACGGTGTCGCCGAGTTCGCGCATCTCCTCGGCGGTGCGGCGCAGCCGCGTCACCATGGCGTCCGAGGCGAAGTAGGTGTTGATGTCCTCCAGGGTGGTCAGCGCCGCGACCCGCCGGTGCACGCCTTCGAGCACGCGGGCGGCGGACGACGCCAGCCGGTCGGCGCGCCGGGAGCGCTCGTCGACGAGCGCCTGCTTGCGGGTGGAGAACGCCTCGTACACGTCCTCGCGCTTGTCCGACAGCTCCTGGAGGAAGTCGTCGAACTCGGCGAACCGCGACTCCAGGTTCTCCAACTGGAGCATGATCCGGCCCAACTGCTCGTCGCAGCGGTCCGGAGTGTCGGCGGCCGCGATGGCCCCGGTGATGGCCTGCCC
The DNA here is from genome assembly GCF_040635075.1 of Nocardiopsis sp. NPDC007018. NCBI lineage: Bacteria > Bacillati > Actinomycetota > Actinomycetes > Streptosporangiales > Nocardiopsidaceae > Nocardiopsis > Nocardiopsis sp. NPDC007018. The sequence goes on along the minus strand of NZ_JBEYHA010000016.1, from coordinate 21,267 downwards.
CAGGAGCGCGAACTCGGCGGCGAACTCCGCCCGCCCCTCCAGGGCGAGCAGTTCCCGGCGCCGCGACTCCAGCGTGGCGCGGGCCCGGTTGACCCCCGCCATCACCTCGCTGATCCGCTCCAGGATGCGGGTGCGCACCTGGGCGTCGCCGATGTCGAGGGAGCCGATCACTTCGGTGACCACCTGGAGGCCCTCGGTCTGCTCGGCGATGCGTTCGCCCACCGCGGTGGCGGCGCTGACGGCCTCCAGCGCCTCGGCCTCCTCGACCAGCCGCTCCACTTCGGAGTGGTAGCCGTCGAAGGCGTCGTCCTGTTCGAGGAAGGAGACGGTGCGGCGCCCGGCGGAGGCGATCTCCTCACCGAGGGCCTCCTCCACCGCGTCGATCCGGCCGGTGTCCACGTAGCGCGTTTCGCGCAGTGTGGCGGCCTGCCCCTGGGCGCGGCGCAGGTCGGTCAGCCGGGTCACCCACCCCTCGGCCGAGCGCGGGGTCTCGCCGCGCGACCGGCGGATGAGCGCGGTGACCCGCTCCTCGGTCTCGGTGAGGCTCTTGGCGGCCTGCCGGGTGAGTTCCTGGACGGTCTCGAACTCGTCCAGGACCCGTTCGGCGGTGGACCGCACCTCGGCGAGCGGGGTGGCGAGGTCGCCCAGCGCCTCGTCGCCCAACCAGTGGAACCGGTCCAGGACCCGGCGGCAGGACGCGATGAGCGCCTCGAACACCTCGGCGGAGGGCCGCATGTCCTCGGAGATGCGCGCCACCGACAGGCACTCGGACACGCCCTGCACGAGTTCGGCGTTGCCGATCCGCTCCAGCGGCCCGGTGCCGACCGGTTGCGCGGCCGCGTACACGTCGGACACGTATGGGGTCTGCCACACCTGCATGGGGTGCACCCGGGTGGGTTCACCGGAGGTGTCGCGGAAGACCGTCATGGTCCCGTCGTCGAACAGCGAGTAGCCGTGGCAGACGATCGGGTTGGCGACCTCCTTGCGGATGGTGTTGTACGACAGCAGCAGGCTGCGGCCGTCCGCCCGCGAGTGGAAGACGTACAGGACGTCCTCGCCGTTGGGCGAGCGCACGACGCGCTCGAACTCCAGGTCGGTGACGTCGGTGTCGAAGGTCCGCGCGACCCCGGTGGCCAGGTAGTAGCCGCCGGGGAAGATGAGCCCCTGGTCGTCGGGCAGGCGCTGGCACGACTGCCCGATGCCGTCGAGGCGCTCCACCCCCTTGGTGCGCGTGTTGAAGACCAGGTACCGCCACGCGGTCTCGTTGTAGGGCTGGATCTTCAGCAGGATCAGCGAGCCGACCCGCGCGTGGCGCACCGACGCGTCGGCCAGGCTCTGCAACGGCTCGTCGACGGGCTCGCTGTAGATGCCCTCGCCGACCTCGGTGTTGTCCTCCACCTTGATGGTGAGGTCGCCGCCGACCGTCTCCACGAACAGTTCGTCGCGGATCGAGATGTGCGGGTGCCGCCCCTGCACGTGGTCCTCGCGGGTGGACTCGGTCCACGAGAAGTCGTGCGCGGGCGGGAACACGTGGTCGCGTTCGCCCCGGTCGTCGAGGTAGGCGATCTCCCCGGTGGGGGCGACCGTCCACCGCAGCACCCGCACGTCCTCGGTGCGCGGGCCGGTCTGGAAGACGGCCAGGAGCCGGTCCTCGACCCGGCGCAGCTGGAGCAGGCGGGCGTCGCGGTAGTAGCGGTAGAGCTGGGCGAACTCCTGGCGGAACCGCTCGTCGGCGAGGAGGCCGGGGACGGCCCCCTCCTCGGTGTCGGTGAACGCGAAGGAGTCACCGTCGTGGTCGTACCGGTGCAGGGAGAACACGTCGGAGACGTGCGTCTGGCTCTGCATGCCGATGTAGACGTTGTAGCCGAAGAGGATCATGTCCCCGTCGGCGTCGTCCCCGACGGAGCGCCCCACGCTGACGATGTCGCGCGGCACGCAGTTGTGCTCGGTGCGGATGCGTTCGGTACCGCGCAGGGAGAGCTCGGTGCCGCCGAACACCCCGAGACGGCGGTTGTTGAGTTCCTCGGTCCGCCGGGCCAGCTCACCGGTCTGTTCGCGGAGCCGGGCGCGGAGCACCTCGTAGGTGCCCGCGTCCAGCGACCGCGCGTCCTCGGTGTCGGGTCCGGGGCCTTCGGTCTCCTGGGACTGGGCCTCGGTCACGGAGGACTACCTCACTGCTTCACAGGGGCGAGAGCGTTGACGGGGAGCTGGTCCAGGCCCAGGGTGCGGGCCGTGGTGAGCAGGCCGTCCAGCTTGCCCGTGTCGGGGCCGCCCGCCGCGATGAGCTTGAGTAGCAGGGCGGAGACGGTGAGGTTCTTGACGTCCTCGGTGTCGGCCTCGGCCAGGACCCGCTTGACGTCCTCGGCGAAGTTGCCCTCGCCGCTCAGCCAGCCGCTGCCCAGCGCCTGGACGGTGTCGGAGCTGCCGACGAAGCCGTCGACGGCCTTGCCCATGCCGATGGAGTTGACCATGCGGTCGAAGAAGGCGCCGTCGCCGCCGACGATGCTGATGTCGGCGCTCTCCAGACCGGCGGCCATGGCCGTGGCCTGGGCCTCGGCGACCTGGCGCTGGACGTCGATCCCGGCCAGACGGACCTCCTTCTCGGCGTCCAGGCGCAGGCGGTACTCCTCGTGCTCGCGGCTGACCTGGTCCAGGGCGGCCATGGCGGCGGCCTTGTCGGTGAGACCGGCGGCCTCGGCGCGCAGCTTCTTCTCGACCGCGTCGGCCTCGACCTCGGCCTTCTCGCGGGCGACGACGGCCTCGGCGCGGCCGAGCTTCTCGACGGCCTCGGCGTCCTGGTGACGGACCTGCACCTCGGCCAGGCCGGCGGCCGCGGCCTCGGCCTGGATGCCCTCGGCGAGACGGATCTTGGCGCGGGTGTCGAGCTCGGCGGCCTGCTGGCGGGCCTCGGCGAGCGTGAGCTCCTCCTGGGCCTTGTGCTTGGCGGCGGCCTCCGCGGCCTCGGCGGCCTTGATGTCCTTGACCAGGTTCTCCTGGGCCTCGGCCTCGGCGTGGATGATGATGGCCTGGCGCTGGCGCTCGGCCTCCTCCACGGCGCGGAGCTTCTTGATCGCCTCTTCCTGCTCGGCGACGGTGCGGTCGACGGCCACGCGCTCGCGGATGACGTCGGCGACCTCGCGCTTCTCGGCCTCGACCTCCTTGTCCTTGGCGATGCGGCTCAGCTCGGTCTCGCGCTCGCGGCCGATGACCTCCAGGAGGCGGTCCTTCTCGATGCGCTCGGTCTCGATGGCGATGACGCGCTCGCGGTTCTTCTCGGCGACCGCGATCTCACGCTGCTGGTTCTGGTGCTGGACGCCCAGCGACTCGGAGGTGCGCAGGTTGGCGGCCTCGGCCTTGAGCCGCTCCTCGGCCTGGACGCGGGCGGTCTCGGCCTCCTCCTGGGCGCGGATGATCTCGATCTCGCGCTTGGCCTTGGCGGTCGCCTCCTCGCGGCGCTTCTCCAGCTCCGCGAGGGTCTCGGCGGTCTCCGTGTTCTGGCGGTCGATCTCCTTCTTGCGGTCGTTCTCGAACTCGTTGGTGCGCTTGTGCTCCTTGGCGGTGCGCTCCGTGATCTTCGAGATGCCCTGGGCGTCGAGGATGTTGTTGGCGTCGTGCTGGTGCAGCGGGGTCTGCTCCAGCTCGTCGATGGCCACGTCCTCCAGGATGTAGCCGTTGAGGTCGGTGCCGATGAGCGAGACGATCGCCTGGCGGAACTCCTCGCGGTGGGTGAACAGCTCCTCGAAGTCGAACTGCTTGCCGACGGTCTTGAGCGCCTCGGAGAACTTCGAGTTGAAGAGTTCCTGGAGGGTGTCCTGGTCGCTGGCGCGGGCGGTGCCGATCGCCTTGGCGACCTTCTTGACGTCTTCGGCGGTCTCGTTCACGCGGACGTAGAAGAACACCTTGATGTCCGCACGGATGTTGTCCTTGCAGGTCAGTCCGTCACGGCCGCCGCGCTCCAGGGTGAGGCTCTTGAGCGAGATGTCCATGACCTCGGCCTTGTGCAGGACCGGGAGGACGATGGCGCCGGTGAAGGTGACGTGGACGTCCCGGATCTTGGAGATGATCAGGGCCTTGCCCTGCTCGACCTTGCGGAACAGTCGCGTGACCATCAGCAGGAGTGCGAGGAGGACGACGAGGCCGACGGCCAGGGCCACACCGAAGGTCAGGAAGGCGGCGTCGGCCGCCTCCTGGCCGGTGGAGGATGCGCTCAACAGCACGTGGTGTCTCTTTCTGCGAGGAGAACGGGGTCGGTTCCGCACCGGTGGGAACGGCGGGGTGGGCGGTGCGCTGACCCGGGGTGGGTTGCGTTTGTCAGGGTTTGTGACGCTCCGCCGGGGCGTTCGGTTCCACCGCCGGTGAAGGTCGTCCCTGCTCACCGTGGGTGGGCTGGGACGGCGGGAGCGGTGGTGGCGGAGCGGAGCGGAGGGTGGGGCTTGCGGAGGGTGCGGGGCCGCGTCGTCCGGGATCGGGCCTGCGAGCGGCGCGCCGTCGGGTCGTTCGTGGTCGGGCACGGGCCGCTCGGTCCGAGCCGGGGGTGGCGGTGGGTGGCGGTAGGGGAGGTCCCGGTCAGGACTGCCCGGGGTCGAGGGCGGCGTCGAAGGCGGTCACCAGGAAGACGTCGCCGTCCGTGCTGTGGTCGAAGATGAGCGCGGTGCTGCCCAGGGCCAGGACCTCACCGCCGGTGGTGCGTACGGGGATGGAGATGGAGGCGCCGCCCGCGGTGGTGATCTCGGCCTGGCCGAAGTCCTCCCGGGCCTCGCCGATCCGGATCACGCAGGTGCGTCCGACCAGCTCGTGCTTGGAGTCGCCCCGGCGCCCGGGCACGAGGCGCTGGACGCCCATGACCACGCCGCTGGTGACCGCCCAGGCGGCGACCAGCGCGATGACCAGCACGACGGCGCCGAGCGCGTACAACAGCGGGGTGGAGGTGGTCTCGACGAGAGTGGTCAAGATGCTTCCCATCATGCTCACGAACCAGGCGACGCAGATCAGGAGGGTCAGGGCGACCGTCACCGGTACCCCGCCCGACCGCCGCGGCCCGGCGGTCCCGGCGGACGTCCTCGGTGTGGACCCGGTGAGCCCGGCCCTGCCCAGGAACGCGCTCAACCCGGCGGCGTCGCCGTTGGAGTCCACGCTGTCGAGCAGCTCCGTGTCGGCGGCGCCGACGATCACGAAGATCCAGTAGCCCAGCACGACGACGAGCATCGGGGTGAACAGGACCGTCGGGAAGCCGAAGGCGGAACCCAGGAAGACGCCCATTCCGTGTACCCGCCCCCATGTCCGAACCGTCCCGGAACCCTATCGAACGCCCCAGCTCAGCGTGGTGGGCGGGGGCTCCCTGACCGATTGTGGCCAGTGCCGCTCGGGGGCGGGGCGTTCACGGTCGGGCACCGGTAATGGGGGCGGCCAGCGGTTTGCCACGCGGGTGAGCGGTTCGGAAGTGCTCCTGTCCTTCGGTTATCGCATTCCGTGATTACCACTCCACGGAATGGAATCTTCGCCAGGAGAGAAGGAGTCCGTGATCGGAAATGCTGAGGAAGTCCGCGAAATCGACCCGCTTCCCCTCGGGTGTGGTGAGGGCCCCGGACACCGCCGCGCCGTCGTGCTCGACGACGATTCTGTGCAGGGTGTGCGCCGACCCCTCCGACACGAGCCTGAGCAGCAGCTCGGTGGCCTCCTGGGGGCCCCGGGCCACTCGCGCGCGCGGTCCGTGGAAACGCGCGCCGGGGTCCACGAGAGAGGCGAGCCCTTCGCTGTCGCGGCGATCGAGGTAGGCGTAGGACAGGTGGATGTGCTCGCGACCGATGTCCGGCACGCGGGCGCTGAGGGCGGCTTCCGGCGGGGGCTCGGCTGGATAAGCCACGGTCACTCCAGGGTCCTGGTCGGTCGGTTCATCCCATGGTGATTCCTCGGGTAATTCGCTCGCTATCCGTCTGCTATCGCGGGTTTACTCCGTGTGTTCGGTTCCCGCGTTCGGTCCGTGTGTTCGTTCCGTGTGAATGTGAAGAAACAGAGGTGACAATTGGGGTCTGTGATATACAGTCAGTTCGCCGAGACGCTCCCATTACCGGTGAGCGATCATTCTGAATGGGGGCCAGTGATCGACGCCGTCCGGGGAGATCGGTCAGTTCAGCCACCGGTGCGTTTCCGCGTCCTCGGCCCTTTGGAGGTCCTGGGCGACCACGGGCCCGTCCGGGTACCCCCCGGCAGGCAGCAGGCGGTGCTCTTCCTGCTGCTCCTGGAGATCAACCGGGTGGTGCCCACCCACCGCATCGTCGACGTCCTGTGGCGGGACTCCCCGCCCGAGACCGCCCGCACCCAGGTGCAGATCTGCGTCTCCCGGCTGCGTAAGCTGCTCGGCCCGACCGGCGCCACCATCGAGACCGTGCCGCCCGGCTACCAGCTCAGGTCCGCGCCCGAGACCGTGGACGCCCAGCTGCACGCCCTCCAGGTCCGGGACGCCGCCGTCCTGCTCCGGGAGGGGCGCAGGGAGGAGGCCGCCGCCCTGCTGCGGGCCACGGTCGGGCTCTGGCGCGGGGCCGCCCTCGGCGGTGCGGACCACGAGGGCCTGGCCGCCGAGGCGGCCCGGTTGGAGGACGAACGGGTCGACGCCACCGAGACCTACCTGAACATCGAACTGGGCCTGGGCCACCACGCGCGGCTCGTCTCCGAGATCGGCGCGCTGGTGGAGGCCTACCCGCTGCGGGAGAACCTGCGCGCCCAACTCATGCTCGCGTTGTACCGGTCGGGCCGCCAGGCGGAGGCGCTGGAGGTGTACCGGAGCGGTCGCGACCTGCTCGTCGGTGAACTGGGGCTGGAGCCGGGCCGCCGCCTGCGCGACATGGAGGCGGCGGTGCTGGCGGGAGACCCCGCGCTCAACCTCCCCGACGAGGTCCCGGAACGGGACGCCGCCGCTGACGGCCGCGGCCCCGACCCGGAACCGGAGCCGGTCGCGGCCTCCCCGCCGGACACCGCCCCGGCCGCCGCGCACGCGGTCACCCCGTTCCAGCTGCCCACCGCCACGGCGGACTTCGTGGGCCGGCGCGACGTGGTCGAGACCGCCGAGCGGACCCTCGCCCGGGGCGCGGGCACGGTCGGCGTGGTCACCCTGGTGGGCCGGGCCGGGGTCGGCAAGAGCTCCACGGCGGTGCGGATCGCCCACGACCTCGCGGACGGCGCGTTCCCGGACGGGCAGCTGTACTGCGACATGCGGGGCAGCCGTGAAGTGCCGCTGGAGCCCGCCGACGTCCTGGCGCGGTTCCTGCGTGCCCTGGGTGTTCCCGGGCAGGGGATACCCGAGGACGTCGACGAGCGCTCCGCCATGTACCGGGGTCTGCTGGCCAGCCGCCGGGTGCTGGTGCTGCTGGACGACGCCGCCGACGAGGGCCAGCTGTACCCGCTCATCCCGGGGTCGGCGGGGTGCGGGGTGATCATCACGTCCCGGGCCCGGCTCACCGCCCTGCCCGGCGCCACCCGGGTGGAGATGGACACCCTCTCCGAGGGGTCGTCCCTGGAGCTCCTCGGCCGGGTCCTGGGCGAGGAACGGGTGCGGGCCGAGTCGGACGCCGCCCAGGCGCTGGTGCAGGCGGTGGGCCGCCTGCCGTTGGCGCTGCGGATCGTCGCCGCCCGGCTGGCCGCCCGCCCGCACTGGCCGCTGGCCGGGATGGTGGACCGCCTCTCCGACGAACGCCGACGCCTGGACGAGCTCGCCCACGGCGACATGACGGTGCGCGCCAGCCTGTCGCTCACCCATGACGGGCTCGACGCGCGCAGCGCCCGCGTGTTCTCGCTCCTCGGCCTGGCGGAGGGCCCCACCTTCCCGGCGTGGGCCGCGGGCGCGGTCCTGGACGACGACGGCCCCTTCCCCTCGGACCTGGCCGAACCGCTGGTGGACGCGCACATGCTGGACGTGATGGGCGTGGACCCGGCGGGGGAGCCGGTGTACCGCTTCCACGACCTTGTGCGCGACTACGCCCGAGAGCAGCTCACCCGCGACGAGTACCGGGTGGAGCGCTCCCAGGCGCTGGAGCGCCTGTTGGGCGGCTGGTTGGCCCTGCTCGACGAGGCGAACCGCAGGCTCTCCGGCACCGAGGTGTTCCAGGTACGCGGGGGCGCGCCGCGCTGGCATCCGCCAGCCAAGTACGTGGACCGGCTCCTGGCCGACCCCTACGTCTGGTTGGAGGCCGAGCGCGCCAACCTGCGCCACGCGGTCGTGCAGGCCGCCAAGGAGGGGCTGCGCGAGCAGTGCTGGGAGCTGGCGGTGGCCCTGGGAAACTTCCTGGACCGGCGCGGCTACGTCGACGACCTGACCGAGGTGTACGACACCGCGATGACACTGGTCCGTGACGGCGGCGACCGGCTGGGCGCGGCGGCCCTGGACACGGAGGTCGGCTACCTCCTGAGGGACCGGTACGACCCGCTCTCCCGGCAGAGCCTCGTGGAGGACGCCCTGGCCGAGTTCGTCGACCTCGGCCACGACCACGGCGAGATGACGGCCCGCACGCTCCTGGCGTTCCGGAGCCGGGCGGACGGCGACCTGCCGAGGGCGATCGCGTACGGGGAGCAGGCGCTGCGGGGCTGGGTCCGCCTCGGGAACCGGATCGGCCAACGGCGGTGCCTGCTGCTGCTCGGCAACCTACGGGTGCGTTCGGGAGAGACCACCCGGGGGTGGGCCGAGCTGGAGGAGGCGCTGGCCCTGGCCGAGGAGGTGGGCGACCTCCGGGGCCGCGCCCAGGCCTGCTGGTGGGTCGGCCGGACCCACCTGTACCTGGACCAGCACGAGGCGGCGGTGGAGAAGCTCACCACAGCGCTGGAGCTGGTGCGGCGGATCAACGACCCCAAGGGTGAGGCGGCCCTGCTGGAGAGTCTGGGCGAGGCCTACCTCGCCCAGGACCAGACGGAGAGCGGCCGCGCGACCCTGCTCCAGGCCCTGGCCCTGTACGAGGACTTGCGGGACCGTCAGGCGCAGGCCGTCGTCGAGAGGCTGCTGGCCGACGCGCACTAGTGGTTGTCCCACTCGTCGTTCGGGCCGTCCTCGCAGGGGCTCAGTTCGATCGGGCCGGGGACGCTTGGGAAGCCGGGCACCAGGCCGCACACCTTGTCGATGACGTCGGGCAGGAGGGGGAGCCCGGACGGCGCGGCGGCGGGAGTGACGGCGGCCGCCGTCAGGAGAGCGGGGGCATGCGGGGCGGAGGCCGCCGCCGGAGAGGCCGCGAGGAAGGTCAGCGCGGTGGCGGTGACGAGGGTGAGGGCCAGGTGGGGGATGCGCATCTCTACTCCTGTGTGTCAGTCGTACCTGCTGCTGTCTCTGTTGTTCCCCACGTTAGGAAGAGGCACCGTTCCCGGCCTTATCCTCCGGCTATTGACGGCGCTTTCGCGCAGGTCAGAGGGGCGTATCGGAGCGAGTGGCCCCCTTGCCGCCGCGAGGGGAGCGTGCTGGCGGCCCGCCCCGTCCGGGCCGCCGACGCCCCCCAGACCCGGACGGGGACCGCCGCGCGTGCGTGCGACCTCCCGGGCGGTGTGGTGACCGGAGACGCCACCGTGACCCGGAGTTGACCGGGCCCGGGAAGTCTGGGAACCGGCCGCAACGGCTCCCACCGCCCCCGAAGGGACATCCCCCGTGAGCAGCGCACCCCCCGACACCCCCACCCCCGAGAAGAAGGCCCGGCCGCCCCTGGGGCGGGACTTCAACCGCTTCTGGACGGGCAGCCTCTCCAGCAACCTCGGCGACGGCATGATGTTCGTCGCGCTGCCGCTGGTGGCGGCGCTCCTCACCAACGACCCCCTCCTGGTGGCCGGTCTGACCGCCGTCCGGTATCTGCCCTGGCTGCTGGTCGGGCTGTTCGCCGGGGTGGTGGTGGACCGGGTCGACCGGGTGCGCCTGATGGTCCTGACCAACCTCGGCAGGGGCGGCGCGCTCGTGGTCCTCGCCGTGTCGATCGCCACCGGCCACGCCTCGATCTGGGTGCTCTACGCCGTCATGTTCACGGTGATGGTCTGCGAGGTCTTCTACGACCTCGCGGGGCACGCGATGCTGCCGGACATCGCTCCGGCGGGTCAGCTGGACCGGGCCAACGGCCGACTGGTCGGCGGTCAGACCGTCACCCAGCAGTTCGCGGGCGGGCCGCTCGCGGGGTTCCTGTTCGCGGTGGTGGCGTTCCTGCCGCTGGCGGTCAACGCGGGTGCCTACCTGCTCGGAGCCCTGGTGCTGCTCGGCCTTCCGCTGGCGGTGCGCCGCCCGCCTCGCCCCGAGGGCACGTCCGAGCGGAAGGACGGCGAGGGCCCGGGCGTGGTGCGCTCGGTCTTCGGCGACATCGGCGAGGGGCTGGCCTTCGTCTTCCGTGGTAGCTCCCTGGGGCCGGTACTGGCGTTCAACGTGGTGATGAACATGGCCTTCGTCGCCCAGTCCGCCGTCATGGTGCTCCTGGTCCGCGACCACTTCGGGGTGCCCGCCGCCCTCTACGGCGTCTTCCTGGGCGCGTCGGCGGTGGGCGCTCTCCTGGGTGCCGCGTCGGTGAGCCGGATCGTGGGCCGTCTGGGCCGGTTCCGCACGGAGCTGGTGCTCTTCACCCTGGCGTCCACGTGCTGTGTCGTGTTCGGGCTGGCGCCCAACGCGTACGTGGCCGCCGCGGCCTGGACGGTGCTCGGGTTCTGTCTGACCTCCTCCAACATCGTGATGCTCAGCGCGATCCAGTTGATCGTCCCCGGTGCTCAGATGGGGCGGGTGATGTCGTGCGTCCAGGTGTCCGGTGCGGGCTTCTCCCCGATCGGAGCGTTGCTGGGTGGTGCGCTCGGCAGGGTCGAGCTGTACTACGTACCGGTGGCCGCGGGCGTGGCGGTGTTCGCCGCCCTGCTGCTGTCGCTGTCCGCGCTGCGCCGGATCACCGGCCAGGCGGACGAGAAGGAGGCCGAGCAGATGGCCGCGGCCGATGGGGCGGCCGGGGACACCGGGGACGCGGAGGCCGTTGGTGGGGAGGACGGGGGCACCGGCTCGGAGGTTTCCGGTCCCGAGGACACCGGCCCCACGGACCCCGCCCCGGGCTCGGTTCCGGACACCGGCGCCAAGGGTCGGGAAAGTATGGCTGACCTGGGTGAACAGGGTCGGGAAGCCGGGCAGGAGAAGGGGTAGGGGGAAGAACCCGGAGGGGTGTCGATCCCGGCCCGCCCCGTCGACGTGGTGGTGAGAGCGGGGAACGGGCCCGCTCCACACCCGACGAGCGGAGCACACCATGCGCTACCTGATGTCGATCATGAGCACCCCCGAGTCCGAGGCCGCCGACTACGAGGTCGGCCCCGAGGTCTACGAGGAGATGGGCAGGTACAACGAGGAACTGGTGCGGGCCGGTGTCCTGCTGAGCGGTGAGGGCCTGGCCCCCACCTCGGCCGGGGCCGAGGTCGTCTTCCGCGACGGTGAGGCCACCGTGGTGGACGGGCCCTTCACCGAGGCGAAGGAGTTCATCGCGGGGTACTGGGTCCTCCAGGTGACCTCGCACGCCGAGGCGCTGGAGTGGGCCAAGCGGTGCCCGCATCCGCCCAAGGGCGACCCGACCGAGCTCAAGCTCCAGCTGCGCCGCATCGCCGAGTTGGAGGACCTGGAGGGCATGCCCGAGGAGGTCAGGGAGCGCGAGCGCGAGCGGCGCGCGAACCAGCCCGGCGACGACGCCTGAGCGCCTCCCGAGGCGTGTAGAGCGGGGTAATCTCCGTTGCGCCGGTGTGGCCGGTGGTGCTGAGATGGCCGCATGGGTCACACCGGTGTCGAACACGAGGTGGAGGCGGTCTGGCGCATCGATGGGCCTTCGTGGAGTTCAATCGCGCCGTCGCCGTGCCGATGACGATCGGCCCGGAGCATCCCTGAACTGGTTCCACGAGAGGGAAGCTCGGAGCACCACCACCGAAAGGCCGCACATGAGTGACACGAAGACGAGACTTCGGCGCGAGGTGATGCGTCGTAGGAACCAGCTCACTCTGCCTCGGGAGGTCACCGAGGCGCTGCACATCCGCGAAGGCGACGAGGTCGAGTTCGAGATCGGCGAGGACGGTCAGGTTGTGGTGCGCGGCATGACCGTGGTCCCAGCCGATCAGGGCTGGTTCTGGGATCGGCAGTGGCAGCGGGGCGAGCGGGAGGCCAGCGAGCGGATCGCCGCTGGCCAGACCGAGGAGTTCGAGGACGCGGAGTCGATGTTCGACGCTCTTGAACAGGAGCAGTGAGCAGCAGTTGGCCGCGTTCGCTACCACCCCCCGCTTCAAAGCGGACTTCAAGAAGTTGACCAGGGAACAGGCCGCGCGCCTTCGGCGCGTGGTCACGGGCGATTTCGCGCCCGACGTACAGAAGGGGGAGTTCCGTCCCGGCCTACGGGTGAAGGGCGTCCAAGGGGCTCCGGGAGTCTACGAGATGACCTGGGCTCCTGACGGGCGAGCCACGTGGGAGTACGGGGACGAGCGTTTTCCCGGCACCCCGCATGTGATCTGGCGGCGGATCGGTACCCACGCCGTCTTCAAGCCCGGCCCGCCCTGACCCCGCCCACCACCGGCCCGGCGACCACGGGTTGCGGGGCCGGTGGACGAGGATCTCGCGGCGTTCACTCTCCCAGCGACCGGACGGGACGGGGGCACGAGGTTGGTGGTGCCCATGAGGTCAGCGGGGTCGGTGATGCGGGTGGGGCGACCGCGTTTTCTGCTCTCAGCAACGGACCCTGGCGCCAACCGGCACCGCCGGAAGACACTGGACCCATGACGAGTCTTCTGGTTCTGGGCGGTACGGAGTTCGTGGGGCGGGCGGTCGTGGAGGACGCGCTCGCCCGTGGCTGGGAGGTCACGGTGTTCCACCGTGGTCGGCACGAGGCTCCGGCCGGGGCGAGGGTGCTGCGCGGCGACCGCACCGAGCCGGGCGGTCTCGCCGCGCTGGCGGAGGGGGAGTGGGACTACGCGGTGGATACGTGGTCGGAGGCTCCGGGGGCGGTGTTGGAGGCCGCGCGCCTGCTGTCGGAGAGGGTCGGCCACTACTCCTACGTCTCCAGCCGTTCCGTTCACGGTGTCCCCAGCGCGGCGCACGCCGACGAGAGCGCGCCGGTGGTGGAGGCGTCGGTGGACGACGACGGCACCGACTACGAGCGGGCCAAGCGCGGTGGGGAGCTGGCGGCGGAGGAGGTGTTCGGCGACCGGGCGCTGCTCGTGCGGGCCGGGCTCATCCTGGGGCCGTACGAGAACATCGGTCGGCTGCCCTGGTGGCTGGGCCGGATCGCCCGGGGAGGGCCCGTCCTGGCGCCGGGGCCGCGTGACCTCCCGCTCCAGTACGTGGACGCCCGTGACCTCGCGGCGTGGACCCTGGACGCGGCGGAGAAGGGGTTGGGCGGGCCGTACAACATGGTGAGCCCGATCGGGCACACGACGATGGAGGAGTTCCTCACCGCGTGCCGGGAGGTGACGGGTTCCGACGCCGAGTTCCGCTGGTTCTCCCCGGAGGCCGTCGCGGAGGCCGGGATCACGCCGTGGCGGGAGCTGCCGGTGTGGCTGCCGCCGGGTGAGCTGCACGAGACCCTGCACCAGGGGAACGTCGACCGCGCACTGGCCACCGGTTTGAGGTGCAGGCCGGTCGCGGAGACGGTGGCCGACACGTGGGCGTGGATGAGCTCCCTCGGCGGGGAGGTGGAACAGCGTCCCGACCGCCCGAGAGTCGGCCTGGACCCCGAGGTCGAGGCCCGAGCCCTGGGGTTGTGAGCGCCCCGGGGACGGCCGGTCCCCGCCGTACTCCGGTGGTGGGCTGGCCGTTCTTCCGGCAACCGTCACCTCAGACAATCGGGTGTTCCAGCCGGGCGAGGTCCACTCGGGTACCGGGCCGACCCCGCGCCTGGGCGGTGAGTCCGGGTGCTCTGGGGGCACCAAGCCCCGTTGAGCACCACCCTGTCTTCTCCTGTAGGGGCGGGCGTTCGGTGCGTCTGTGCCCGCCTCCCCCGCTGGCAGGCGGGGTGAGACCCTGGCCGTAGGCCGTATCGCCTGCCCGCTGGTCTGGGAGGACACACTGAGCACGATGAACGCGGGCGCCAGCCTGCCGGTATGGCGTATCACCGGGCTGTTCTGGCGCCAGGGGCGTCCTCGGTGGGTGGCCTCCCGACCCGACCAGGCTGATCGATCCCTCGAACTCGGGCCGGGTACGACGGTGCGTTTGGGCCTTGCCGATCCGCGCGCTTGCGTGGGCCGCTGGGACGGTGAACGCGGGTGTCGCCGCTGGTGCACGGCGCCCGTGCCCGCGCGGGGGACCGATGCCCAGTGCGCCGAGTGCGCCGCCAACGACCAGGGTCGTCTGCTGGCTCGTGACGCCTACACCGATGACCGCACCTACCTGCTCTACCTGGCCTGGTTCGGCCCCGGTCTGGTCAAGGTGGGGCTGACCGCCGCCGAACGCGGACGGAGCCGTCTCCTGGAACAGGGCGCCCTGGCCTACACGGAGCTGGGCCGTGGACCGCTGCCCGCGGTGCGCGCGGCCGAACGCGCCATCGCCGCCACCGACCACGCGGTCGAACGCCTGCGTCTGGTCCGCAAGCTCGCCGCGTTGAGCGATCCCGAGGCCTTCGCTGGTGGTCACGTCGCGCTGGAGCGGGCCCGGGCCGCCATCACCGCCGCCGGTCTGCTGGATCTGCTCGAACCGACCAGTGACACCGTCCACCTCATCGCGCAGGAGTTCGGTCTGGTGGGGCCGCTCCCCGCCGCCTACGACGCTCTGACAGGTCTTCAGGCTCCGGCCGGTCTGGTGCTGCGCCTTGAGGCTGTGGTGGGTCGGGTGCTGATCGGTGCCCAGGCCCATACGGACCGCCCGCTGTTCGTGGACACCCGCCTTCTGGCCGGGTTTCCCCTGGCTCCGTCTCCTGAGCGCTCGGCAGGTCTACGGATAGAGAGCCGGACCCCGTCCCCGAGTCGGCACGACCTGGACGCGGACCAGATCCGCCTGTTCTGACGGTGACGCCGGTGGAGACGTGGGCGACCCCCCCACAGTTCTGAGCCCGGTTGGTGTGGGAGGACGTCCGGCAACCTCCGTCAGCCTTCGGGCCCACGACGGATGATGACGGCGGCCTGCGGCTGATGACCACACCCTCACCCTCGCCCCCACTTGTTCCGTACAGGTACCGGTAGTCGACCGGCTCGGGTCTATCGGGGCCCCGGCACACTTGGGCATCCCTCAGTTCAGAGGCCTCTCCGGTTGGTACGGTCACCTCACACCGCACCCGCGACAGGAGGGCCCCATGCAGCCCGACGCCTCCCCCGACCTCACCGCGGTCGCCGACAGTATCGCCCTGAACGGCCCTGGGGCCGGGGCGGTCGATCTGGCTGAGCGCGCCGTGGAGTTCTATGCCGTCCGCTACAGCGACTATCCGCCACCGGTGCTCGCGGCGGAGGTCGCGCGCTGCCGCGCTCTGCTCATCAACGGCAACAGCACCTCCACGGACGTGCGGCGGGTCATCGGCTGGCTGTCCGGCCTCCTCGGCAGTCTCGGTCACCACACCGGCGACGTCCCTGCGTCCCTCATCCACTTCGGCACCGCGTCCAGAGTGGGGGAAGAACTGGGTGAACGCCGTCTGGCCGGGTGGGCGCTCGGAGCCCAGTCCATGGTGACCATGTCCCAGGATCGATACACCGAGGCTTTGGAGCTCGCCGATAGGGCGGAGGTTTTCGCTGACGATGATCTGCGGATGGCCCAGATCACAGCATGGTGCCGACTTCGACCGCTGGCGGCCCTCGGCGACCGGCCTCGACTAGACGAAGCCATCACCACGGCTCGGCGGCACATGGACGCAGCCGATCGCGAGGAACCTGGAAGGTTCGGCTTCGACCGCGCCGAGTTTCATCAACACCTGGCCGAAGCTCTCCTTGGTTACGAAGCCAGCGAGTCGGCTCGGCACGCCGAAACGTCGATCCGGTTGAAACGCGTGGGATCGCCGGGTTGGGCGGCGGCCACGGCGATTCTCGCCCGGACGTACGCGACCCGCCGGGACCCGCAGAACGCCTCCGCGTTGGGGATGAGCGTCCTGGAGACGGTCCCGGCCGGGTCGCTGCGCGCGAACACACGATCCCGGCTGTTCCGCCTCGTGGACGACCTGGACGGGCACCCCGCCGCCGAAGAACTCGGTGAAGCACTCAGAGTCTGATGAGACGGAGCACGTATCCGCCTTCGCAGGGCGGGGCCCGCGCCTTGGGGCTTTAAGGAGTCTGCGGCTCAGTCCCCGGATCTGGGTTCGAGTTCAGGGGTCGGGGCTGGTCGCGGCTGCTGTCGGGGTTCTGGAATCACGTGTCCGAGTTGTGAACGCCGTCGATCCGCTCGGCCATCTGTGTCCGCTGCTCGTCGGTCAGTTCCGGGTCGGTGAACCGGATGACGATGTAGTTCGACAGATGCGTGGGGGAGGCCATGCCCGCGGCGGCGGCCTCGGCGTCGTCGGTCGACGCGAACCTGAGGTAATCGGCCTGGTCAGTGGTGTAGGACTGAATGCAGTCGAGTGTTTCGGTGCACAGCTCGCTGGTCGCTTCTCGGGGGTTGCTCTGGAGGTGCCACTCTCCCTCCGGCTGCGCGAACACGTTGTCCAGGTCGACGGTTCCGCCCGGGGAACACGCCGAAACGGCCAACGTCAACGCCACCGTACAGATCAGCGGGCCGGGAAACGACCTCATGCTCGCTCCTCGGAACTCGTCGAAAGTGCCCCCTTCGTAGCGAGGACGGGTCACACGATTCCGCCACCCTTTCTACCGCTCCGCGTGCGCTGTTGGCCATGCCCGCCGGGGCTGCGAGGGCTCCGTGTGCGTCCCACGCTGCCTCAAGCGCGGGAGAGGGGGCTCCTCCTGTTGGACGGGTCGACCCCTCTCCCTCTCACCCGCCGGCGTGATCACCGGCGGGTGACAGCCCCTCGTGCCACTCAGCCGCCGCCGCAGCAACCCGACGCAGGGGCCGGGCCCGGAACCGGGCTCTGGGCGGCCTGGTCGGGAGTCGGGATGTCCTCGGCCCGGCCGCGCTGGTCACTGTCGGCCTTCACCACGTACACCTCCCAGGGCTCCCGGCCGGGCCCGTGCACCCACACCTTGTCCTGGACCGCGTAGCAGCACGACGTGTCGTTCTCCTCGAACGTGGCCAGTCCGGCCTCCTTGAGCCGGTTGGTGGCGGCGTCGACCTGTGCCGAGTCCTCCACCTCCACTCCCAGGTGGTCCAGGCGCGTTTCCTGGCCGGGCTCTCCCTCGATGAGGACCAGCTTGAGCGGGGGTTCGGCGACGGCGAAGTTGGCGTAGCCGGGGCGGCGCTTGGCGGGTTCGACGCCGAAGAGCTGCGTGTAGAAGGCGACCGATGCTTCGAGGTCGGCGACGTTGAGGGCGAGCTGCACACGGGACACGGGGGACCTCCACAGGCCTTGTATCGAAATCCGTCGATGCAAGGTTGCGGGTTGTTTCGAAGTTTGTCAACATAGACGCATGTCGAATCAAGAGCGCACGGCCGATGCTCCCGCCTCGGTCCCCGGCACGGTCGCGGACTGCTGCCCCGGCCTGCTGACCACTCCGCTGGACGAGGGCGAGGCCACGGAACTCGCCAGGGTCTTCAAGGCCCTCGGCGACCCGGTGCGGCTCCGACTGCTGTCGATGATCGCCACCCCGGACGGCGGCGAGGTGTGCGTGTGCGACCTGACCCCCGCCTTCGACCTCTCCCAGCCCACCATCTCCCACCACCTCAAACTGCTGCGCGAGGCCGGGCTCATCGCCGCCGAACGGCGCGGGACCTGGGTCTACTACCGGCTCCTCCCCGAGGCCACCGACCGCTTGGCCGCGATCCTCACCCGCCGCGCCACGACGGCGGCCGGAGCGTGAGCGCCCCCGCCCGGCTGACCACCGAGGCGGGCGCCCCCCGCCTGCCGGTCCTGGACCGCTACCTCACCGTGTGGATTCTGCTCGCCATGGCGGTCGGCCTCGTCCTCGGCCGGATGGTTCCCGGCCTGGGGGAGGCGTTGGCCGGGATGGGCGTGGCCGGGGTGTCGGTCCCCATCGCCCTCGGCCTGCTGGTGATGATGTACCCGCCGCTGGCCAAGGTCCGCTACGACCGTCTGGGCACCGTCACCGGCGACCGGCGCCTGCTCGTCACCTCGCTCGCGGTGAACTGGATCATCGGACCGGCGGTCATGTTCGCCCTGGCGTGGCTGTTCCTCGCCGACCTTCCCGAGTACCGCACCGGGCTGATCATCGTCGGGCTCGCCCGCTGCATCGCGATGGTCATCATCTGGAACGACCTCGCCTGCGGCGACCGCGAGGCCGCCGCCGTCCTGGTCGCGCTCAACTCCGTGTTCCAGGTGGTCGCCTTCGGCGCGCTGGGCTGGTTCTACCTGGTGGCGCTGCCGGGGTGGCTGGGCTGGGAGCAGGCCGTGCTGGAGGTGTCCTTCGTCGACATCTCCGTCTCCGTCCTGGTCTTCCTCGGTGTTCCGCTGCTTGCCGGATACCTCACTCGCCGCCTGGGCGAGCGGGCGCGCGGCCGCGACTGGTACGAGACCCGGCTGCTCCCGAAGCTGGGCCCGTGGGGGCTGTACGGGCTCCTGTTCACCATCGTGGCGCTGTTCGCCCTCCAGGGCGAGGCGATCACCTCCCAGCCCTGGGACGTGGTCCGCATCGCGGCGCCGCTGCTGGTGTACTTCGTGCTCATGTGGGCCGGAACCCTGCTCCTCGGGCGGGTTCTCGGCTTCACCCACCCGAGGGCGGTCACCCTGGCCTTCACCGCGGCGGGCAACAACTTCGAACTGGCGATCGCCGTGGCCATCGCGTCCTTCGGCGCCGTCTCCGGGCAGGCCCTCGCCGGGGTGGTGGGTCCGCTGATCGAGGTGCCCGTCCTGATCGCCCTGGTGCACGTCGCGCTATGGTCGCGACGGTTCTTCCCCCACGAGGAGGTGCGCGGTGTCCGGAGCTGAGGTCCCGCAGGTGCTGTTCGTGTGCGTGCACAACGCCGGACGCTCCCAGATGGCAGCCGCCTTCCTGCGCCATCTGGGAGCCGGACGGGTGCGGGTGCGATCGGCAGGTTCGGCCCCGGCCGACACGGTCAACCCGGCCGTGGTCCAGGCGATGGCGGAGGTCGGCGTCGACATCGCCGCCAACGTGCCGAAGGTCCTGACGACGGAAGCGGTGAGGGCCTCGGACGTGGTCATCACCATGGGGTGCGGGGACGCCTGCCCGTTCTACCCGGGTAGGCGCTACCTGGACTGGGTCCTCCCGGACCCCGCCGGGCAGGGGGTGGAGGCGGTGCGGCCGATCCGCGACCGCGTCCGCGTCCTGGTCGAGGACTTGTTGGAGGAGCTGGGGGCTCCAGGGGCCGGTGGCCGCGAGGGATCATCCCCGTAGTGCGGGGAACAGAACACGCGGGGCGATCTGGAGGAGTGTTCGGGCGGGGTCCGTGTGCGGTCCCCTTCGGGACGGCAACGGGTCGCGGAACGCGGCGAGGAGCCGGAGCACCAGGCTATGAGCGGTCGCCCCTCGGATGCCAGGGCCTGCTTCCCCTGTACAGGACGGGTAAGTACAGTGCGCACGCTTGCGGGAAAAGCATGGCGAAGGCCCACAGCACGTGCATGGGCTGAGGGCCTTCGCCGCGCTCGGCTACTTGGTGGAGGCGCGTAGGAGCGCGGTCCACTCTGCGGTCGGGAACTCAAGGTGCCCGGCGTCGCAGTTCTGGGTGTCGCGGACAGCCGAGGCGCCGGGGATGTCGGCAACCTCGACACAGTCCTGCGTGCGGGCACCGCTGTAGCTGCTTTTACGGAAGGTGAGTTCGGTGGTGTGGGGGTGCGTGGGTGGGGCCTTCGCTGGGGTGGGGGCACAGGCTGACGCACACAGTCCTTCCCGCGTCTGGGACTCATGCTCAGAGGAGGACGTTCCGACCCTGTCCAGGACCGGACAGCCGAACCCACTTCTCACTCGTGGGTCCGCTGCGTACGGTGATTCTGGCCGATGAGAAGGCCCCGGCCACGAGAACAGCTCAAGTGTGGTCGGGGCCCTTGTCCGTTACGCGGCTACCGTTCTGTGCGCGCGGTGCTCAGCATCGCGGCCCACTCCTGGGACGCGAAAGTCAGGTGCCCGGCTTCGCGGTTCTGGGTGTCTCGCACCAATACACTGCGCCCCTCCGCCACCTCAACACATGCGGCTTCGTTGGCGCTGTAGCTACTCTTGTGGAACTCCTGGGATGAATACACGGTGTGCCTCTTCTAGTCGTCTATCAAGCTCTTGATGAGCTCGATCGTTGCCACCTTGGACAGAGCGTCTGAGGCGACGTCATCCAGCGCAAGACGGTAGTCAGATACCTGTGCCGGAGAGTCCAAGTACGTGCCTCGCCCTCGCGTTTCGAGGTAGACCAGACTGGGATCACGCTCGTCCTCGTAGTCGAGGATGACGGTTGATCCATGCATACAACCGTGTAGCCCGGCTCCGATCGGGAGTACTTGCAGGGCCACGGTGTTGATGGCTTCCGCGATGTCCACCAAGTGTTGCAGTTGGTCACGTGCGAGTTCGGGGTTCACTGCCAACCGAAGAAGAACAGCTTCGTCGAGAACACATCGAAACTCCGGCGCATCAGGACGTATGAGCAGCTTCTGGCGCTCGATTCGGGCAGCAACGATGCGTTCGATCTCAGCTTCTGTGCGAGCTAGGGACGCGCGTGCGGAGGCAGCTGCGTAAGCCGGAGTCTGGAGCAGGCCGTGCACCACGATCGGATGGAACGCTGAGATGCGGCGTGCTTGAGCCTCGAAACCCACGTAGCCATCGTCGAGTACGTCCTCGAAATCATGCCACCAAGGTCGAGTTCTCGCCTCACGGCGGAGTGCGGCAGTACTCCTTCGCCGGGCTGCCCGGCCTGATGCCGTTGGTGCGGGCGTTCTT
This sequence comes from Nocardiopsis sp. NPDC007018, assembly GCF_040635075.1. Classification (NCBI taxonomy): domain Bacteria; kingdom Bacillati; phylum Actinomycetota; class Actinomycetes; order Streptosporangiales; family Nocardiopsidaceae; genus Nocardiopsis; species Nocardiopsis sp. NPDC007018. The sequence goes on along the minus strand of NZ_JBEYHA010000016.1, from coordinate 396 downwards.
GGACACCAGTGCGGCGGAGCGGTGTGAGGAGTTCCAGTTCCTGTTCACCCTGCTCGGGTCGGAGTTGGCGAACAACGCGATCGCCCACTCACGGTCGAGCGAGCGGGGCAGTACCTACACGTTGACGGTGGATCGGGGTGCGAAGGGGATGACGTTGATCTGCCGTGACCAGGGCAGCCACCTCCCGCAGGAGAAGGGCAACTTCACTGCCGCCACGTTCGCCGACATCGAGGCGGGCACTGCGACGGGTCGGGGGTTGGCGCTGATCGACGCTCTTGCGGATCGGTGGGGCGACAACGGCGACCCCAAGTTCCGGCAGGTGTGGTTCTTCCTGGCCTACGACCTGACCGACAACCCGTGGAGCCACATCGACACCGAAGACACCGAGGACATCCC